>JAOAAM010000708.1 GCA_026418875.1 Gemmataceae bacterium
CTCGCCGGATGACACTGCCCCGAGCCGGCACCTGCGGCACGAACCATTGCTGACAGTGCTCCGGTCCTGAGTCGAAAATGTGCATCCCCCTTGACGGGAACGGGCGTGGATTGGAAATCTCCACCTCCCACTCCGACTCGACGCCGGCAAAAATCGGACCCAGCCAGCGGCGCTTCGCTTCCAGTCGACGCAGTTGCCGGCGGGCGGCCAAATCGTTCACCACGAATAGCGACAACACCAACAGTGACAGGAGGATCAGCAAATTGATCCCTTTGACCCACGCGGGGATCATCATCACCGAGGCGGCGAGGACGAGGAACATGCCCTCGCGGGGCAAGCGCCGTCTCAGCCGTTGCCACAGCTTTGCAAGCATCGCCCGATTCCTCGCGGGTTACGGCCATCAGCGTGGCACAGGGATTTGCTCCACGGCGGACCGAACGATGCTCGCCGCCGGGAGTTCTCGACCTCCCTGACGCATGCCGTGGGTCAGCAGCCGATGCGCTAGCACCGGTACCGCTAGACGTTTCACATCGTCGGGGATCACGTAATCTCGACCCTCCAACAAGGCCGAGGCTTGCGCCGCTCGATACAACCCAAGTGCTGCCCGGGGGCTTGCCCCCAAGGCGATGTCGGCATGGCTACGCGTCGCCGAGACCACGTCGAGGATGTAGTGGGCCAAAGAATCATCCACCCGCACCCGCCGAACCAGCCCCTGCAAGCGAACGACCTGCTCGGCTTGGAGTACCGGCTTCAGCCGATCGACCGGTTCCCCATCGCGATGGCTCGCCAGAATGCCCAGCTCCGCCGCCCGATCCGGGTAGCCGATCTGTAATCGCATCAAAAATCGATCCAGTTGGCTTTCGGGCAGAGGGTACGTCCCTTCAAACTCGAAGGGGTTCTGTGTCGCCAGCACCAGGAACGGCGAGCCAAGAGGATGCGTGACGCCGTCTACCGACACCTGCCGGTCGCTCATCGCTTCAAGGAGCGCCGATTGGGTTCGCGGCGTGGCCCGGTTGATCTCGTCTGCGAGCACCACCTGGGCGAAGATCGGTCCCGGCTGAAAAACGAACGTGCCCGTGTGCTGTTGGAATACGCTGGTGCCGATCAAGTCGCTCGGCAGCAAATCCGGCGTGAATTGGATGCGATGGAACGTGCAGTTGAGGCTCCGCGCCAACGCCTTGGCCAAGAGCGTCTTCCCGACGCCCGGCATGTCCTCGACCAGGATGTGCCCCTCGGCCAGCACCGCGATCAGTGCCAAGCGAATCAATTCGGGTTTCCCAAGGACGACCTCTGCCATATTCTGCCGCAGACGGTCGAGGTCGGCAGCCACATCGGCAGCACTCAATTCCGCCTCCCGCATCGCCGTCGGCGCGTGGTTCTCCCGCATGTTACCCCTATCTGCGATCGAGATGAGCATCGAACAATAACGCGAACATTGTAGACCGGCGGTCCCGCCGTGTCATTCAGGATTTTCTCACAGGAGAGCAATTCGGCCCGACATCCAGCGCGATACACTAGCGAGAACGAAGCCCCGGCCCCCGAAGTATCTGGCCTGGGTCTCGCGGTGAGTTGGCTTCGGACCTATGGGTGCCGGGCCTTGGTCTCGCAGTCCGCCGTCGGTTCGCCATCATTTGGGAGTTCCTCGGTTGCGCCATCGACCTTCGTTCTCTGAGTTTCGACAACTCGCCGACCACGCCACGTTGGTCCCCGTCTTCCGTCAGTTGCTCAACGACTCGCTGACTCCAGTCACCGCCTTCTGCAAAATCCAGCAGGACGATTGGTCCTTTTTGTTCGAGAGTGTCGTCGGCGGCGAAAAGATCGGGCGCTATAGCTTCCTCGGCTCCGGACCTTTCCTGAAATTCGAGGCCTTCGATCGCCAGTGCCTTTGGCGCGAACCCGGCCGACGCGATCCAATCACGCTCGAACACCCCGACCCGCTCCGCCTCCTCGAAGACCGCTTGCAGCGATTCCGCTGCCCCCAAGTCCGAGGGCTGCCTCGGTTCTGCGGCGGCGCTGTCGGTTATCTCGCTTATGACACCGTTCGCTATGTCGAAAACTTGCCTCACGCTCCGCCCGACGACCGCAACCTGCCCGACCTGGCCTTCGCCTTCTACGACCAAATGGTGATTTTCGATCATATCAACAAAACCCTTGCAGCGGTGGCCCATGCACATATCGATCCCGCGGATCTCGAGGGTTGCTACCGTAGGGCCTGTGATCGGGTCGATCGATTGGTCGAAAAACTCCAGCAGAACGCCGCTGACATCCAATTGACCGACATCGAAGTCCCCGAGGGCGACCCGAAGGTCCCATTTCAATCCAATTTCACCCAGGAGCAATTCGAGGCAGCTGTCGAGAAATGCCGAGAGTACATTCGGGCCGGCGATATTTTCCAGGTGGTCCTGAGTCAACGCTTGCAGACGGAGACCAAGGCCCGGCCTTTTGACATCTACCGAACCCTGCGCGTCGTGAATCCCAGCCCGTTCATGTTCTACCTGCGGCATGGTTCAACGACGCTGATTGGGGCGTCGCCGGAGATCATGGTCCGAGTCGAGGGCGACCGGGTGATGACACGGCCGCTCGCCGGCACCCGGCGTCGTGGCCGCACGGACGAGGAAGATGCCCGACTTGCCGCCGAACTTCTCGCGGACCCCAAAGAACGCGCCGAACATATCATGTTGGTCGACCTCGGGCGAAACGATATCGGCCGCATCTCGCGCTACGGGACGGTCGAGTTGGCCGATCTGCTGACGGTGGAGCGATACAGCCATGTCATGCACCTCAGCAGCACCGTGACGGGCCGGCTGCGCGAAGGGCTGACCGCGTTCGACGCCCTGCGTGCCTGCCTGCCCGCCGGTACCCTCAGCGGTGCCCCCAAGGTGCGAGCCATGCAAATTATTGACGAACTCGAGCCGCATCGTCGCGGACCATATGGGGGAGCCGTCGGGTATGTTGATTTCACCGGCAATATGGACACTTGCATTGCCCTGCGCACCATGGTTTTGAAGGGGCAGACGGCTTATATCCAAGCGGGCGCGGGGATCGTACTCGACAGTGACCCTGCCTCGGAATGGCGCGAGACGATGAACAAAGCACGAGCTTTGTTACGCGCTTTGGAGATGGCAGAATCTCAACTATGATCCGACGGCGCGCGACTTTCCGCACTTGCATGGCTGGGTTGATGATGATTGACGCCTTTGTGGTTCACGTCAGCCGGAGGAGGCCGTAATGCGTCCGCGTCAGCCGAAATATCGAGGTTTCACCCTGATCGAATTGTTAGTCGTCATTGCCATCATCGCGGTGCTCATCTCTCTGCTTTTGCCTGCCGTCCAGAAAGTGCGTTCGGCGGCGGCACGAATCCAATGTGCGAATAACATGAAGCAGTTCGGCCTGGCGTTGCATCATCATCACGATGTTCACGGGACGATCCCCCCCGGCGTTCGCTTCCATCCGCCCGTGCGATCTTGGGTCCCTGACATTCTGCCGTTCATCGAACAACAAAATATCCCCTATCAGCTCGCATTGGATTGGGACCATCCCGCCAATCGCCCGGCGATTCAAACTCAGATCAAGATCTTTCTGTGCCCGGCGGCGCCGCGGGCCGAGCCGGTGGACACCTACACGAATTCCTACCGTGGTGCGGTGGGAGACTATACCGCCACACATGGTGTCAATGCGGGCTACTGCCACCTTGTCGGTTGGCCTGTCATCCAACCGGAAGATTGGAACGGTGTGCTCGTGTATTACGGCGTTCGACTGACCGATATTTTGGATGGCACCTCCCAGACGTTCATGTTGGTCGAGGATGCTGGTCGGCCCGAACTTTGGCGAATGGGTCGACGTGCCTCCGGTGGCGCTTCCAGCGGCGCCTGGGCCGACCCGCACTTTGAACTTGCCCTCGATGGTTCGGATCGTCTCACGACCGGGCAGGGCCAAGGCTTGGGCGATTGTGTTATGAATTGCACCAACGATAACGAAGTCTACTCATTCCATCCCGGCGGATGCAACATGCTTTTCGCGGATGGGAGTGTCCATTTCATCCGAGATAATATCTCGAATGTGACCTTTGCCGCCCTGACGACTCGAGCTGGCGGTGAGGTGATCTCCTCCAGCGATTGGTAAGCTGGGATCGAACACGGAAGGGGGCTGCCCATGCGCTCGATCGTCTTTTGTTCTCTCCTCGCTGTCGCCATGACCTTGGCCGATCGCGCGACGGCCCAAGTGCTCAACCAACGGCAATTGCTGGAGCAGGAGACATTCTGGGACAACCGGGATTGGGACTGGTATCAGCGAATGATTCCTTTTTTTGAATGCCCGAACCGGGACATTCAGACGACCTACTACTATCGCTGGGAGCTACTGACCAAACATTTGACCTATGGTTCACCCAAGTCCGGCTACACGTTCACGGAGTTTATCGACCGCCCGTTCTGGTCGGGAACCTATGGTGCGATCAGTTGTCCTGCCGGCCACCAATTGTACGAGGCACGTTGGCTTCGGGAGCCAGACATCGCCGAAGATTTTGGACGCTATTGGTTCACCGTGCCCGGGGCTGAGCCGCGGCGTTACAGTACTTGGCTCGCCGATGCGATTTGGGCCGCGCACCTGGTTCATCCGAATGAACGACACATTCGTGACCTGCTTCCGAAACTCGTCGAAAACTATGAGGCATGGGAAAAATCGCATTTTGTTTCAGAAATAGGATTGTTCTGGCAGACTGGGCACGACGACGGGATGGAGATCAACATCAACAGTCGGCAAACGCCGGATCGAGTACGTGGTGCGCCCGGGTATCGGCCGACCTTGAATAGTTATCTCTACGCCGATGCCCTGGCAATCGCTCGGATCGCTGATCGTTTGGGCGATCAGGATTTATCTCGCCGGTACCGAACCAAGGCAGAGCAAATCAAAGATCAAATCCAGAAGAGGCTCTGGGATCCGAAGAGGGAATTCTTCTTCCACATGGCGAAGCAGGATGAGACGTTGGATGGCCATACGGTCAAGGCGCTCAGTTTAACTTATCAGACGGGAAAATTTGCGGGCAGCCCGTTTGGTCGTGAGCAAATTGGATTTGTGCCTTGGCAATTCCGAATCCCCGACCGACAGTATTTGTCGGCTTGGAAGTTTTTGATGGACCCGAAGCGTTTCTTCGCGGCTTTCGGTCCGACGACGGTGGAGCGGCAAGACCCGCTGTTTGAAATCTCGAAGCGATGTTGTGTCTGGAGCGGTAATTCGTGGCCCTACGCCACGACTCAGACGCTCAAGGCGTTGGCCAACATTCTGCAATTCGAGGAGCAGCAATTCGTCACGAAAAACGACTATCTGAAAATGCTGGACATCTATTCTCGAACCCATCGGAAGAATGGTGCACCCTACATTGCGGAGG
>JAOAAM010000753.1 GCA_026418875.1 Gemmataceae bacterium
TTCGATGAAGCAGCCATGATCGCGGCGGGTCATCATTTCAACGCCGACGTCGTGGTGCATGTGGCGATCACGCAATACTTGCCTTACACCCGACCGCGGATCGGCTTGGTGGTGCAGGCGGTCAGCCCTCAGGAGGCAAAGGTGGTCGCCAGCGTGGACGGGCTGTGGGACAGCAGCGATCCCTCGGTCGCTCAGCGCGCCAGGGACACGTATCGATGTGCGACGCCCAATCGGCTCCAGCAATACTTCCGCGGACCACCGATCCCCACGGATGGTCGAGCCGACGAGTTGGCGTTGGAATCGCCCATGCTCTTCCAGCGATATGTCTGCCGAGAGGTCGCGCAGGCCTTGGTCGCACCCTGAACAGGCAAAACGAACCGCAATTCTTTTCCGATCTGGGCAGATCGGTGCGGTAATCAAATCTGATTCCCCCGGCCCATTCCGCAGTTTCGGCAGGGATCTTCCGGCGCGGCGGCGGGTTTTGACCTAAGATTCAGTGCCGGAATTCCGTGGAGTCGAAACATGGCCGAAACGCAAACATCCGCCGACAAACCCGCAACGGCCGAGGGAAAGCCCAAGTCGGGGAAAAAGAAACTCATCTGGATTCTTTTGGCCGTGGTCAGTATCGTCGCCGGCGCGGCGTTGCCGGTCGTGTTGGGAGCCGGCAGTCTGGGCAAGTCCCATGGCGAGGAGGCCCCGAAGAAGAAAAAACCCGAACACGCCGAACCTACGATCATTCCCTTCGGCGATGTCGCGGTCAATCTTGCCGAGAGCCGAATGACACGATACCTCCGAGTCAAGTTGGTCATTCAAGTGAACGCGGAGGAGGCCAAGGACTTCACAAAGGAGTTGGAGAAACGAAAGCCGGTCATGAAAGACTGGCTGATCAGCCACCTGTCCGGAAAGTCGCTGAAGGATGTTGCCGGGACCGTCGGGGTGAAACGATGCCAGCGGGAGATTCAAGAGCGATTCGAAGAGTTTCTTTTCCCGCACGGAGATGGCATCGAATTCGAGGTTCTTTTTGAGGAATTCGTTGTCCAATGACCGAGGCTCCATTCGATTTCCGCAATCCGCCATTGACCGCGGCGGAACAAGGGGCTCGTGAGTGGCTCGAGGCCGCGGCCCGACAATCGGGTCGAAGTGCGGCTCGCCTCGATTGGCAACTGATCGAGATTCGCAAATCCTTGGTCCAAGACGCTCTCGGCAATTCGCCGGACCATCTCTTGGGTTTCGCCCTGGAGATGGACAACCATCCCGTCTGCCTCGTCGTGCCGCGAACTCTCGTACTCTGGCTGCTCCTCCAAGCTTTGGGTGAGCCACTTCAGCAACTCCCTCCCGATCGCGAGTTGACCGCGGTCGAGCGAGACTCACTCGACTACCTGATTCCCCAACTTCTCGAACCGATGCGTGCGGTCTGGCCCGCATCCGTCCCCCCGGTTGTGCGTCTAGTTGAGAAGGGCCGGCCAATGGTGATCTGTCGATTGGATTTCGATCGACCCGCGTTGTTGGCACGGTTGCAGCCCACTTGGACGAGCGAGGCCGAAATTCTTTTCCTATTCCCCACCGAGCTTCCATTCCGAGTCACGCGAGTCTCGGATCGCCAAGACGCTTTCGACAGGGCCTTGCTAGAGTCCGCGGTCCGGCAATTACCCGTCGAATTCGCCGTGAATCTTGGCACCGCGCGGTTGGATTTTGACCAACTTCGTCGCTTGAACCCCGGCGATGTGGTGGTACTCGACCAAGCCGTTTCGGCTCCGCTAGCAGCGACCCTGAGCGGCATGCCACGTTTTCAGGTCTGGCCCGGCGTCATCGGTGGCGAAGTGGCTGTCCGGATCGCCGCGGACGTGGCTGAGTTGAGTTATTCTCGACTCTCCACTCGGCCAAGCAGGGAGG
>JAOAAM010000788.1 GCA_026418875.1 Gemmataceae bacterium
GTCGATCGTGTAGCTGAAGCTGTCGCGCGGGGGGATCTCGCCGGTGCGGAGGATGGCTTCGCCGGTGCGGATTTGCCAGCAATAATCGAGATCGGCAGGCGGGCTGACATAGATGTAGACCGCCAGCGCGAACGCCGAGCAGCTCAGGGCGTTCGGCGCGTAGAATCGGGGCACGGAGACAAAGGCTCTCATGCCGAACTATAGAAGATTTTTGCCCAGCTTGGCATGATTGGTTTGCGCAGCGTCGACCCATCCGGCCGCCGTGCTATCTTGCCCCGTGCGATCCGGCCGCCGTGTCATCAGGCTTTCAGGGCTTCCTCCGCCGCCGCGGCCCCGACCAGGGGGGCCTCGCAGGCGAAACGGCGGCAGATGTAGGTCGTCACCGGGCCATGCGCCTCTTTCCCCTGCAACAAGCCGATCCCGTCGGCCGGCTCCGTCGGCTCCCGGAACGCTACGACGGCATGGGGACGAAACACCTGACGAATCGCGCGGAGGACTCGTCGGGTTTCGTTGTCTTGCCGGCCTCCCACGATGGCGAACTCCTGCACCGGGCCAAGCCAGAAATCCACACCCAATAGCAGCGTTCCACACGCCAAGGGTGCCTCGGCGATTGCTCCTTGGTAGGCGCGGAGCGTCGCCTCGGCCCGATCGCGGAAATCGTCGCGTCCTGTCAGGGCCGCAAGCCGCTGCAAGCCCAGCACGGCCATGCCCATGCTCGATGGCGTGGAGGAATCATGCACTTCCTTGGTTCGGGCGAGCAGGGCTTCGTGATCCTTGGCGGTGTAGAAGAATCCGCCCTCGGCTCGGTCTCCGAACAAGTCGATCATTAATTCCGCCAGGCGAACGGCCTCGGCAAGCCAACGCGGGTCAAAGTCGGCTTCGTAGAGAGTGACGAGGGCATCCACGAGATAGGCGTAATCGTCCAGATACGCCGGGAGTTTGGCACGACCTCGTTCGTCGGCCGTGTGCCACAACCGCCCTTGAGGCGTCCGCAGATGCGTCAGGAGGAAGTCGGCTGCACGCCGGGCCGCCTCGATGTACAGCGACTCGTCGAACACCGCACCGGCTTGGGCCAAGGCGGCGATCATCAGCGCGTTCCAGGACGTGAGGATCTTCTCATCCCGCCCCGGTCGAACCCGCTTGGCTCGTTCGGCTTCGAGTCGCGACTTCGCCATCTGCAATTGCCGGGCGAGTTCCTCCGCCGAACGCTGGAGCAGCCGGGCGTTTTGCTCGAGAGTCTTGGGGCAATTCAGGATATTGTGCCCCTCCCAGTTACCGCCGGGGGAAACGTCGTACACGTATTTGAACGTCTCGGCGAGGTCGGGGCCGAGAATGTCGTCGATTTCCTTTTCGCTCCAGACATAGAACTTGCCCTCTTCGCCTTCGCTGTCGGCATCGAGAGTGGAGTAGAATCCGCCGGTCGGCGCGGTCATATCGCGCAAGACCCAATCGAGGGTTTCCTGCGCGATTTGTTTGTAGAACGGATCGCCGGTGAGTTGGTAGGTTTCGACATAGGCCGGGGGCAGGAGGGCGTTGTCGTAGAGCATTTTCTCGAAATGGGGGACGAGCCAGCGTTCGTCGGTGCTGTAGCGATGGAAGCCGCCGGCGATCTGATCATAGATGCCGCCGCGGGCCATTTTGTCGAGGGTGAGCCGAACCATCCCAAGCAAGTCGCCGTGTTGGCCTCGTTGATGCAGCCGCAGCATCAGGCGCAGGTCGATCGGCCGGGGGAATTTGGGCGCGCGACCCAACCCGCCATGCACCGGATCGAACGCCCGCCGGAACATTTGCACTGCCGAGTCGAACAATCGGGCATCCGGCTCGCCGGGCTGCGGCGGCACGTTCATACTCTCGCGCAACGCCTCCGCGATGTATCTTCCTGATTGCCGCAACTCGTCTCGCCGCTGCTCCCACGCTTCGGCGATTTTCGTGAGCAAGAAGCCGAAGCCGGGCCGGCCGTAGCGATTGTCGGGCGGGAAATAGGTCCCTGCGTAGAAAGGCTCCAGGTCCGGGGTGAGAAAGACGGACATCGGCCAACCGCCTTGCCCCTGGTTCAATGCCTGAACCGCGGCCATGTAAATCGTGTCCAGGTCCGGCCTCTCTTCCCGGTCGACTTTGATACTAACGAAATGGCGGTTCAGGATGTCGGCGATGCGCTCGTCCTCGAACGACTCGTGAGCCATCACATGACACCAGTGGCAGGCGGAGTAGCCGATGCTCAGGAAGATCGGCCGATCCAGCTCCTTGGCCCGCTGCAAGGCTTCTTGGCCCCAAGGGTACCAATCGATCGGGTTGTGGGCGTGTTGCCGCAGATACAAGCTGGACTCCTGAGCCAGCCGGTTGACGTGAACCACGGCGAATCCTCCGATTGTTCGAGGGGCCACTGCTTGTTCGAGGGGCCACTGCGGATGGGCGAACAGGTACGGCGACAGCACGTTGCAGCATCCTGCCGCGACCCCGATCTCCGGCAACGCGATGCGTCCGGGGCGGTCGGAAGCACCCTCGCGGCTCGAATGGGCTGAGTCATTCTACGGGGACAACTCTCCCACCGCCGCATTTCCCTCCCACCGGCTGCTTGCGAACCGGATCGGGCAACGGATACAATGGGGCCAATTTGCCAGCACCACCGCGAGAGGGCGAAACGGATGAGCGGGACATGGCGGGTCGTGATGGTCGTCGCCTGGGTTGCAGCGAGTGGGGCCGTCGCCGAGCCGCCCCCTGCCCCGAAACGCACGCCGTGGACCACCTCACGGGTTGTCGGTTCACCCGATCCGCCCAGCCCCTATGTGACGGAACTGGCTTTCCCTCGGCTGAAATTCGACGAACCCCTCGACATCACCAGCGGGCCAGGATCGCCACGGTTGTTCGTTACCGAGCGTTTCGGCCGCGTCTTCTCCTTCCCCGTCGATCGCCAAGTCGACAAAGCCGACCTGTTGATCGACTTGAACCCGCACTACGGTCGTCCCCCGCGGACGGTATCGAC
>JAOAAM010000789.1 GCA_026418875.1 Gemmataceae bacterium
CTTTGAGATTGCCGTTGAACTCAAACATGTCCTTGATGAATTCCCGGATCAAATCGTCGGTGACTTCGGGTCGGTGCGCTTCGTTTTCGCCCCGCCCCTGGCCCGGGCCAGCCCAGAAAGCCACTGCATCTCGCAGCGCCGAGGCCTTGGTCTTCTTTTCCCCTCCCGGGCCGTTCTCACGATCTTCCGGCCCATCCTCTGGTGGCGGACCCGGCGGAGGGCCAAATGGCAGGAACAGCGCCGGCGCGTCGCGCTCCTCCACGACCAGGCGAATCTGGTAATCCGCTTCCTGCGGCCGACTCGCCGTCGTCAATTCCTTGACCTCCGCAACATCAAAGCTCACCCCCCGCAAAAAACGTTGCTGCACGGCGCTGCGATTCCGGTCCCCGTAAACCCCTCGAAAAGTTCCCACGATCGAGCGATACGCCTTCTCCGCAGGCACAGGCTGATAGCCGATGCACGCAATCAAGCCAATGAAAAGAGTCGAAAGCCCCAGCGTCACGTAAATAACCCAGCCATCGACCGCTTCCCGAAACGAGTCGTGAAGAATCGCCAAGAACTTCATTGCCCCGCCCCCCCGACCATCACTCTCGGCTGGCGTGCCGAACGTGGCAGATCGATGCCCGGCTCGGCCGCATCCACCGTCGCCACGAACAAATCCTCCAACGATTGCCGTTTCTCCACCAAGTGCCGCAGCCGCAGCCCCCTCGACCGAATCCAATCCACCACCACGTCGATCGTCTGCCCATCGCTCAACGCGACTTCCCAAAAAATCCCACTGCGGCTCACACTCAGTCCCGTACGCACCAGTTCGTCGGTCGGTAATGTTTCCCCTTCGGCCAGCCCCACAATGAACAATCCCTTCTGCCGGGTCAGCGTGGCGATGTCGCCTTCGCGAATCATCTCGCCCCGTTGCAGAATGCCGACGCGATCACAAATCAATTCCACCTCGCTCAACAGGTGCGAATTGAGAAAGATCGTTTTCCCCTGCTCCTTCAAACGTTGCATGATCGTGCGAATTTCTCGACGGCCCACCGGGTCCACGCCGTCGGTCGGCTCATCCAAAATGATCAGCTCAGGGTCATGGAACATCGCCTGTGCCAGTCCCAACCGCTGCTTCATCCCCTTGGAATAAGTGCGAATTTTCGTCGACGCCCGACCTCGAAGACCAACCAGCTCCAGCATTTCAGGGATTCGGCGGTTGCGGTCGTGGCGGCTCATGCCGTACAGCCGCCCATAAAAGTGCAACAAACTCTCCGCCGAGTGATAACCCGGAAATTGATGGTCCTCCGGCAAATAGCCCACCCGCTGCCGCGCTCTTGTCGTGCCCACGGGTTCGCCCAGCATCGTCGCCTCGCCACTTGTGCGACGAACGATGCTCAGCAAGATTTTGACCAAGGTGCTCTTCCCGGCACCGTTTTGGCCTAACAGACCATAAATCTCCCCACGCTCAACACGCAACGAAACGCCTTTCAGCGCTTCGATTCGACGGTAATGCTTGCGTAAATTCCTGGTTTCAATCACCGACACGGGCGCCGCCCTCGAATGGGACACAACTGCTCTCCGGACAGCGAGCATTTTAATCCGCTGGCAGTCGTGGAACCACCAACCCTAGTGGTTGTTCGCAGAACTGTCGCCGATCTTGAAAAATCGAAACCCGCACTCCGCCGAAGCATCGGACACTCTCCGCGGCTCCGTAGGACCACCCGCCCCCGCCAACTTCTTCCCACCTTCCGCGGCTCCGCTCACTTTTTCCATCATTTCCATCATTTCCATCATTTCACCCCCCGAGCCGCGGACGCCAGTCCGCGGGTTCCGCCCCCGTGTCTCGAAAATAGTTCCTCCCAAAC
>JAOAAM010000500.1 GCA_026418875.1 Gemmataceae bacterium
CTTGAGTAGGCTGTACGGGTTGTCGGCGTTCATGGCGGCCAAACCGCGTGCCAATTCGTCAGGATCCGGCGGAGCGGGCTTGGGTCGCGGTACCAGCGGATTGGGCAGCACCATGGCGGTCTTGAACGGACTTTCGTAAGTCACGAAGCCATCCGGCTTGTCCGACCCGGTGGCCAACGCCCCGTACAACCGGCGGCAGAACTTCGCTTGGAATTCCTCACGCTGTTTCTTGTCTGCGGGCAGGTCGAGCTTGCGAATCCGGTCGAGATCGCGGCGGGCCGTGTCTTGATCCGGGTAACCGCCAATCAACACGATGTATTGGTCCTGGATGTGCAACAGCCGCTTGCGGTAGGTTTTTTTCGGCAGTTCGCCCCCCAGCTGGCGGAACAACTCCTCCCGCTGCCTGCGTTCCTGCTCGACACGTTCCTCTTCCTTTCGCCGCTCCTCGTCGCCGCGATTGAACATGTAGGCCGGTAGCTTGTAGTCCCGCCGCAACACGCTGACGAATTCGATGGCCAGCTTCCGCGCCCGGGAGTCGGCGAGCAGTTTTTCCAGTTCCCCGGGGTAGAAGTCCCGCCCTGGGGGAGCATCGATGTGTTCAAAAAACGCATTGACGCAGATGGTCCACGGCCCCGCCTCCGGAGTGATATCGTATGGGTGCTTCGGCGGCGAAGCATGCTGCCCCTTCAGGCCGCTCAAGATGGCCAACCACACGGCCCCTGCCACGATCACTCGCCGATTCATCGCCTCTTCCTCCCGCAATGTCCGGAGCGGAGAGGGCATTAACAGAAAATCATCTCCCCTGCAAGCCGAGCCTGGAGGCCGAAAATTCCTGCCCTGAACAAGGTGGTGGCGACGTGCGTTACGCGGAAAACCACCGACTCAATGAAGCGTCGACGACGCTGGGAATCGGGGGATCGGGGGATCGGGGGATCGGGGATCGCGGGATCGCAAGATCGCAAGATCGGGGTATCGCGGGATCGGCAAATCTGCGAGTCGGCAAGTCGGGTTAATTCCACCAGCGGCGGACACCATACGCATCAAACACCGGGTCGGCGCTGACAATCGGCACATCCTCGACCAATGCCTGCGCGACCAGCAAGCGGTCAAATGGATCGCGATGATGCCAAGGCAGCTCTGTTTGATGGTAAATATGCTCCAACCGAATCGGGAGCAGCACGATCGACAAGGCAGAGACCGCCTCTTCGATCCACCGCCGAAAGGGAACGGTAAAGAGCAATTTCCCCAAGGCGTGTTTGATCGATAACTCCCACACGGTCGCAACGCTGACTTCCAACACGTGGCTCGGGTCGTTACAAGCGGCAGCTGCGGCGGACCCCAGTTTGCTCGGATCATCGACCGCCCAAACCAAGGCGTGAGAGTCCAAAAGCAGCCTCACTCCATGTACTCCTTGAAATCCTCGAGCGGACGGTCAAAATCGGGAGACATGTAGACGACCGATCCTCTCATGCTCCCTAATCGCGGGGTTTTCTTTTCGACCCCTGGGGCCGGTTCGCCGATCAGGCGAGCCACGGGTTGGTCGTTTTCGACGATCACCAACTCTTCGCCGGGGCGAAGTTCGTGAATCAACTCCACCAGCCGGGCCTGCGCCTCGGCAATCGTCACGGTCGGCATGGTCAGCCCTCTCGGCCAAAGAAACACCACCCCGCCCCCCCGCTGCCCGCCCCTCAGCCAACCCGGGCATGGCATGCCCCCGTCGGGGCGATTGATTTCTCCCGACCCTATTGTAACCAGTCGTGACCGGCATTTTTCGATTGACCGGACGAACACGAAAAAGCAGTGAGCCGAGAGCCACCGGCCACGGCTCCCGGCTCAGTGTCAGGGACCACTCAACCCGTCAAGATCACACGAAGCCACGAATCGCCACGATCGACGGCTTGGGAATGCTGCTGCCCCCCTCGGGCCAATGGCTGGTGAGCTTGTCCAACGATGGGCTGTTCTCACCAGGGTGCTGGACAGCCAGGAACAGCGTCTTACCGTCCTCGGTGAACCACGGACCAGTCAACTCGCTGTCAATAGGTCCACTGGCGAATTGGAAGGCATCGCCGGCAGCTGGCCCCACCGTGGGAACCACGTAGACCCCATTGTTGCCGAACGGCTTGTACGCCCCTTTGCCGATCTTATCGCTCGACATGTCGCAAACGACCCAGAGGTTGCCGTGCTTGTCGAACGCGAGGTTATCTGGGCACGCCAAGCCGGATTGTGGACCGCCTGCGAGGAAGACTTCGTAGCGGAAGGTCTCAGCCGCAGCGTCGTCCCTGTCCTCCACAAGCCGAATGATGTGACCATACAGGTTGCCATGCTTGGTGTTGTTCGTCAGGGCGACGTACACGCTGCCATCCAGCGGGTGTACCTCGCAATCCTCGCAACGATCCAGGGGTGTGGCACCCAGGGCGCGAGCGGCGATGCGGGTGTGGATGAGCAGTTCCGCCTGATTGGTGATTTGGAAGTTCGGATCCGCCTTCTTGGCGGCGGCATAGGCCGCGGACTTCTCAATCGCCGCTTTCGTCTCGGCATTGAATAACAGCGGGATCCACCGACCGCGGCCTAAGTCAGCGGCATAAAGCGTCCCGTTCTCCAGCAATTTTCGCCGCTCCGCCCGGCTGGCTTTCGGATTGTCCGGCTCGGCGGAGACGTACTTGTACAGATGCTGGTCCGCTTCGTCGTCCCCCATGTACACCACGATTTGCCCCTTGGCTCCACGGGTCACGGCGCAATTCTCGTGCTTAAATCGACCCAACGCCGTGTGCTTGACCGGCGGCAGCTCGCCAAAGGGATCGACCTCCATCACCCACCCGTACCGCGTCTCGTCGATGGCCATGCCGGGCACGTCGGACCAACGGCATTTCGGGTCGTTCGGGTCGTTGCCGTTGTAGTCCGGGAAGTTTTCCTCGCAGGAAAGGGCCGTGTACCACGGCGTCCGACCGCCCGAGCAGTTCGCCAACGAGCCGACGGCGGAGCGAAGCACGGCCCCGGCCGGACCCGTCAATGCCATCTCGGGATACGCTGCCGTGATGCGACGATTGAAGCGGGACGGCACCACGGCCTTCCAGCCGCTTTTCTCCAACTTCACGTGAACCACGCTGCCACCCACGGCGAGCTTCTCGGCCATGATCTGCTCGACCGTCTTCCTCTTGCCCGCCTTGTAGTCGGCTGCGGTGTATCCCGATTGGAACAGCGGGTTGGGATACTCGTGATTTACCCAGAGGAGTCCCTCGGCGGCATTGGTACCACCTTGCAGGGCGTCGATGGGGAAATAGGCAATGAAGTCGTTGTTGAAACCGAATTTTTCGGGCTGGCCGTCGGGGTCGCGGCTGCCCAAGTCATCCCCCCACTTCATGATGAGATCGACCTGGAAGCCATGCGGGACGATCAATTCGTCGGCCAAGCTGGGGCCAATCGGTTGGAACCAATCGGGCGGCGCGGCCTTCCGCCGGCTCACGGGAAAGTCTGCGGAGCCGACCCGGCACGCCGTCAGCGTGGCGTAGCTGCCGACTCCCAAGTACGTCAAAAACGAGCGTCGTGTCCAGGTCATGGCTGCCTCAACTTTCTCTTAGGGCGAAGATCCTGCGTCGGGTTCATTCGTCGGGGCTATTCTATTTCCGGGCGATCCCCACTCCAGCGAATCCACCCCCAAGATGCCGTGAAATTGTCATGAAGAACTTCTGTCCGCGCGCACGCCACTGCAGGCAGTGATTTGTGAATCTTGGATGAGGGTCTGCCTCCGGCGTTCCCCGGCCAAACTCCGGGTTCATAGATTGACGCCGACTAGACACTGGACCACCGCCGAAGGGATCTCGTCTTGCCCGTCTTCGACTCACCACGGGCAGTGCCTTTCCGAAGCGAGGTGACACCATGCGATCGCGAACTCTTTTGGCGTCCGGCTGGCTGCTGCTGGGCACGCTGGGCTTGTTTGGCTTGGGGCTCGTGGCCCAGTCGCCCCGCGAACCAGCCGCCGCTCCGGCACCCAACGCCCTACTCGACCGGGTGCTGCCCGGCTTGCGCCGTGATGGCACTGTACAATTGCCCAACCAATGGTCCCTGCGGCCCGCCGGGCGACATCTCGAAGTCGGCGACTTCCCGATCAACATGGCCTTGCACCCCACGGGCGAATACGTCGCCGTGTTGTGCGCCGGCTTCCGCGATCACGAAGTAGTGATCGTCGACTTGAACCCACAACGCTCTCGGGTCGTCAGTCGGGCCACGATCGATCAGGCTTTCTACGGTCTCACCTTCTCGCCGGATGGCTCCAAGCTGTACGCCAGCGGCGGCGAATTTGAACGGATCGAAGTTTTCGACTTCCAACGTGGCTACCTGCGGAAGGAGTCGGCTCTCACGGTCAGCGCCGGACGGCTCCAAGCGACCACCGTGGTAGGGGGGCTGGCATTCGACTCCACAGGGCGCGACCTCTTGGTCGCTTCTCCTTGGGCCGACGCTTTCATCCGCGTGCCCTTGGTGAACCCCGAGAATCTCAAGGTCATCCTCCTCAGCCCGGATGTCGTCCGCAAAGCCGCCGCCGCGGGGGAACCCCCCAGCCCGCCGGACAATCGCAAGGAACCCAACGCCCAAGTTGCGGAACAGGGTGAACCGGCGAAGTATAAACCCACGGTCTTCCCGTACACCTGCTTGGCCCACCCGGATGGAAAGCGGGCTTTCGTCTCGCTTTGGGCCAAAGCTGCGGTCGCGGTGATCGACCTCGAAACCAACACCCTCGCCGCGATCTGGAGCACCGCCGAACATCCCACCGAGATGTTGTTATCTCCAAAAGGTGACGTGCTTTATGTTGCTTGCGCCAATTCCACCAAGGTCAGCGTGATCGACACGACCACCGGCAAGGGACTGCAAACAATCCACTGCGCGTTGTATCCCACGGCCGGTGTGGGCAACACGCCCAATGCCCTGGCCATGACGCCCGATGGCGAGGTGCTGTTCGTCGCCAACGCGGATAATAACAACATCGCCGTCTTCAATATCTCCGATCCGAAAACGGCACGACCGATGGGCTTCATCCCAACGGGGTGGTATCCGACCTCGGTTCGCTACAACGCCAAGGACCGGAATATCTACGTCGCCAACGGCAAAGGGATGAGTTCGAAATCCAATCGCAGCGGGCCGAATCCCTTGTTACCTCGGGCTCGCAACCTCGGCGAATACATTGGCATGTTGTTCACGGGCACGCTGAGTGCGATCAAGATACCCACACCGGATGAAATGGCCCGTTACACCAAGCAGGCTTATGCTTGCAGCCCGCTCCGCGACAAGAATGAGGTCCGTGCCGATCAAGTGGAGCCAGACAATCCGATTCCGCGTAAGCTCGGTGATCCCAGCCCCATCAAGTATGTCATTTATATCATCAAGGAAAATCGCACCTACGATCAAATCCTGGGTGATATGAAAGAAGGGAATGGCGAGCCGGAGTTGTGCTTGTTCCCCGAACCGATCACCCCCAACCATCACAAGCTAGCCCGAGAGTTTGTACTGTTGGATAATTTCTACGTGGATGGCGAAGTCTCTGCCGACGGACACGAATGGAGCATGGGGGCCTACGCCACGGACTTCGTGGAGAAGATCTGGCCTCTGAGCTATCGTGGCGGCAAAGTTTATGGTTATCCGGCTGAAGGAAACTATGATGAAGCCGCTCGTTCCAGCGGTGGTTATCTTTGGAACAAGTGCATCGAGGCTGGCGTGAGCTACCGCTCCTACGGTGAGTGGGTCGATAACGGGAAGATGCGTCCGGACGGAACGTTCGAGGACGGCAAACCAGCCGCGCCGGAACTTGCCGGGCTGTTCGATCCTCAGTTCCGTGGTTACGACCTCGACTACCCGGATGTGAAGCGGGCCGAGCGATTCATCTCGGAGTTAAAACGGTTCGAGGCCGAAGGTGACATGCCGCGCATGCAAGTGATCCGCTTGCCGAACGATCACACTGCCGGTTCACGTACCGGAAAACCCACCGTCACCGCGATGGTCGCCGACAACGACCTCGCATTCGGAATGCTGGTCGAGGCGGTCACCCACAGCAAGTTCTGGCCGCAGACCGCGATCTTCGTCATTGAAGACGATACGCAAAACGGTCCAGACCACGTGGACGCTCATCGCTCGCCGGCTTACGTCATCTCGCCTTACACCAAGCGACGCTTCGTGGACTCAACCCTGTATTCGACCACCAGCATGCTGCGGACGATGGAATTGATCCTTGGCCTCAAGCCGATGAGCCAATTCGATGCCGCGGCTCGGCCGATGTACGACTGCTTCACCTCCAAGCCAGACCTCACCCCGTACAAACATGAAGTGCCCAAGGCGGACCTGAACGAGAAAAACCCGCCCGGGATGTTCGGCGCGGCCTGGCTGGAGAAGCAGAATCTCGACAAGGAGGACGCCGTCGACGACATCCTCTTCAGCGAGATCATCTGGAAAGCCGTCCGTGGCCGAGACAGCGAGATGCCGCCACCGGTTCGGGCGGCATTCTTCGTCCCGATCAAGGCGGGAAACCATCACGACGACGATGATTGACCCGTGCGTCGGTCCGTCATCGTCTCCCGGTCAACGTCTCCCGGATTCGCCGCCGTACGCTGGGGAAGCGGCCGAATCGCCTCGGCCGCCTCCACAAGGGCATGAAAGCGTCCACCGGCGTGCGGCCCTCTTCCCTCGTCGGCGTGAGTTCCCTCTTTCCCCCGTGAGCCGACATTTGCCCCGTCTTCCCGCCCCATCCGGCTTGGCACACGATCATACCGCGGGGCCAAACGGGGATCCGGCCGTCGTCAAACCGTCCGTTCTCCTCTGCCGATTCGCATGTTACGATGTCGAAGAGAGGATCGATCCCGGGGCCAATATTGGAATCGCCCCAGATGTTGGTCAATCGTCATGGAAAAGGAGATCGACCGGCCCATCGACGCCACTATACCAACGATCGCACGGCCGCTGCTGGAGGAGCAAAATGATCGTTGGGAGCGCGGCGAGCGGGCCCTCATCGAAGAGCTGACTGCAAGCCTGGAGCGGTCCTCGCCGACGGCCAAGGATCGTGATCGTACCCTCATTTTGCTGATCGTCAATGAATGGTTATTGCGTCGCGAGGCCGGGGAAAAACCGGACATCGTCGAGTATCAAGCGCGCTTCCCGCATTTGGCCGACCAGATCGCGCGACAAGTTCGCCAGCACACCGCCTTCGATCACCTAGACTCGGCGGAAGGTGGTGTCGGCGAATCGGGCCCAGCGGGGCATGTCGATGCAACGCTCAGCCTCCCGACACCGAGGATTCCGGGTTATCAGATCATCGACCGCTTGGGCTTCGGCGGCATGGGCGTTGTTTACCTCGCCGTTCAGGAGTCGCTCAAACGCCGGGTCGCGATCAAATTGCTGCTCTCCGGTCAGACCGCGAGGCCGGGCCAGATCCAGCGTTTCTTGAACGAGGGTCAGGTACTCGCACGGCTGAACCATCCGAACATCGTACGAGTGCTGGACGTCGGCACCACGCAGGGGTTGCCGTTTATTGTCATGGAGTACGTTGACGGCCCCAACCTGATGGAACACGCCGGGGGTCGGCCCTTGCCCGTGCCCGAAGCTGTGCGGAGCGTCGAATTGCTGGCAAGGGCGGTCGAGTATTGCCACCAGCAAGGGGTGCTGCATCGAGACTTGAAGCCCTCGAACGTCCTGCTCACCCGCGAGG
>JAOAAM010000501.1 GCA_026418875.1 Gemmataceae bacterium
GCATCCGCGGTACGGCGTCGAGAAAACCTATCTCGTCCAAGTCGCCGGCAATCCCTCCCCGGACGACTTGCGGCAATTGAAACAGGGAGTCTACCTCGCCGAGGGGAAGGTCCGCGCGAAGTATGTCAAGCGTCTGAAAAAGCAGGGTGACAGCTGTTGGCTCCGGATCGTCTTGAGTGAGGGGAAGAATCGGGAGATTCGCCGGATGCTCGCTCGGCTCGGGCATAAAGTAATGACATTGCGCCGCATCGCCATCGGCCCGATCCGCTTGGGCACGCTGCCTCTGGGTCGCACTCGGCGGCTGACCCGTCAAGAGGTCGAATCGCTACGGCAGGTCGCCCAACGGGGCAACTCGCCGCCGCCTCGCCCTGCTCGATGACAGGTCTTGGCAGTGGCACGACGCTTTCTTAGGATTGCTGATCTCGAAGTATTCATGGCAACCCTCCGAGGCCGACCGCTCATGGGCGATGAAACCTCCGCATCGATGAGGATCATCCGTGAGCCGACGATTTACGTTCTCGGCCGGCAACTGATCGACCAGGCAGAACTCGATCGGTTTTTGAGCGATCACGGCGTTTCATGGCAGACCGACACGGACGTTGCCGCGGAAGTCCTGTGCGAGACGGCCGGAAGGGTTTGCTACATGTCGTTCGCCCGGCCCAGGCCCGGGGGCAATTCAGTCTACTTGGGCCACATCAAGGAAGTTGGCCACGGCAGCGTCTTGGAACACGCAGTCTGGAATTTTTTATTCACCGGCGTCTCCCGGTCGCTGACCCACGAACTGGTTCGGCATCGCTCGGGTTTTGGTTACTCCCAATTGAGCCAAAGGTATGTCGACGAGAGCATCGCCGAGTATGTCGAGCCAGACGTGATCGCCAACGACCCCGAGTTGCACCAGATCTGGAGCGAGGCGGTTTCTCGGTGTCACGAGGCGTACATGCTGCTGGCGGAAAAGTTGCAGGCCAAGTTCACCGACGAGCTGGATCGCACCGCACGCCGCAAAGCGGCGCGTCAGGCAGCCCGGAGCGTGCTCCCTAATGCCACGGAGACGAAGATATTTGTGACCGCCAATGCCCGGGCGATTCGGCACTTTCTGGAGCAGCGTGGGGCACGCGCCGCCGAGACCGAGATTCGGAAGCTGGCCAACTCCCTGTTGCGGGTGATGCAGCGGGAGGCGCCCAATTTGTTCAACGACTATCGTGAGGTTCCGCTCCCGGATGGAACCTTTGAGATTGTGACCGATTTTCGGAAGGTGTGAGGCCACCGTTGGTCGCTTTGAACCCAGGATCGGCGGAAGACGGGGGTAAATTCGCAAGGTCTGCTTGACAATCGAGTCGGCATTGCGTACAGATTGGTTAAGCCTGCCACAGTGATCACAGCCATGACGGCTGGGAATCCACGAGATGGGATCTCTGTCGGCTTTTCTTTGGCACCAATAACGCTTGCTCACCGTGCACTGACGTCGCCCAAGCGAAGGCCCGACCGTTCCAATCTGCGGCGATTGTTTGCCGGAAGAATTCCACACCAGACGGCGGCCATTCATGTTGGAGAAAGTTCGTTCATGATGACGGAAAAGGCAACCTCGACTCAGGGCGTCTTGGAGTTACACCCGCGAGGATTTGGTTTTCTGCGAAATCCAGCACGCTATTATCTCGCCCAGCCTGGCGATGCCTTTGTCCCGGCCCCGTTGATTCAACGGCACGCCTTGCGCGAGGGAATGCTCGTGGCCGGTCCCATCGAGGCCGCCGTGCGCGGCACCGGCCCCCGGCTGACCACCGTCGAACGCATCGAAGACTCCGATCCATCGCAGTTCCAGCGGCGAAACTTCGACGAACTGACCCCGATCGACCCGCATCGCCCCATCGTCTTGGAGACCACCCCGGATCGACTGACCACCCGCGTCATGGACCTGCTG
>JAOAAM010000536.1 GCA_026418875.1 Gemmataceae bacterium
CCTACGACCCGACGACCTACCTGCCCTACTACATGGGCGAATTCAATCCGGAGACCGGCGAATTGCTCGACCCTGGCGACCCGCTGTTGTACTGGATGGTGCCCATCATTTATACGCCCAATCCGGCCAAGGGTGACATTCCCCCGTGGCATACGCCGCGGAAAAACCCGGATGATTTCATCCTCATCGACGGGGTGCGGCGGCACACCGGCGGTAGCGACCACACGTTGGCGAAGTAACAAGCGGCAGCGACGACCCCGGCCTCGGGGTCGCGGCAAACCAACAGGAACTCTTTGATCCAATGGGTGACGGTCATGGCCAACCAACCTTCACAGCAATCGAGTTTCCCGCCGTCGGAGTCGGCTTGGAGCCGGGCGGCCCGCGCCTGGAACAATTTCTTCTTCAAACCGAGCGATCCGACCACGCTGGGCTTGATGCGAATTTGTGCGGGAATTTTCACGCTGTACGTGCATCTGGCACACACGCCGGACCTGTATCACTTCTTCGGCCCGACGGGTTGGGCCGATCAAGAACTCGCCACCGCCCTGCGCAAGGAATACGCCACACCCCATGTCTCTTGGACTTGGACCGATCAGCAGGCGTACAACATCGTCCCGCCCATGGAACGCCGGGTGCGCCAAGCGTTCTTGCTCAATTGGGCACAACATCTGCCCTCGGACCCGGGGCGACGCCGGGAGGCGCTGGAGTACCTGTTGACATTGCCTCCCAACCCGGCTCACGCGGGGGAGGGATTGGCGTTCGCCGAATACCTTCTGATTCGGCCAAAAACCGAGACCGCCCGGCCGACCAGCGATAACTATCGACTCGCCACCGACGACGAACGGCGGCAGCTCCTCGGCTTGCTGACCAAGCCCACCATCGAACCGGTCGATAAAAACCAACTCCCCGCGTTCGTCCACGACCTGACGTTGGAGCGGCGTCAGGAACTTGCCCGCTCGGTGGAGCGATTCATCGCCACGATGTCCCGCACCGCTCCGGGTGACATCGCGATGGTCTTCCTCCATTTGAATCAGCAACTCACCGTACCGATCAGCGCTCGCCGCGAGACCGACCCCCGCAGCGAGTTCCAACGAACCATGCTGTTCTTGACCGGCCAACCCGACCCGAACCTGCCTGAGGACGATCGAGGGCCGTTCCTGCCCAACGACCTCGATGAACGTCGGCAAGTGTTGGAGTACATCACGAAGTGGATGATGGACCCGCGGAAGGTCTATGCCCAGGGGCAGTACATCTTCTCATTCTGGTTCCACATCACCGACCCGAAAGCAATGGCGGCCGTGCATGTCGGCGTGCTGGCGGTCATGGCCCTGTTCGCCTTGGGGCTGTGGACCCGCATCACGTCCGCCCTCACGTGGATCGCCGTCGTCAGCTACATCAACCGCTGCCAGCAGATGGTGTTCGGCATGGACACCATGATGAACATCGCGGTGCTGTACCTGACCATCGCGCCCAGCGGGGCGGCCTTGTCGCTGGACCGATGGCTCGAGAAGCGGCGTGCACGGCAGGAGTTGGAAAAAGCTCGACGGGAGCGACGACCCACCGCCGAATGGGAGGCCATCCTCGCGGGGCCTCGTCCCAGTGCCTTGGCGACCTTTGTCACCCGCTGCATTCAGATCCACTTCTGCTTCATCTATGCCGCGAGCGGCTTGTCGAAGTTGAAAGGTCCGGCCTGGTGGAACCATCAAGCCATCTGGAATACGTTCGCCAATCCGGAGTTTTCGCCAGTCGTCTTCGAGCCGTTCATGCAATTCGTCATCCTACTGTCGCAGCATCGGTGGCTGGCTGAGATTTTGATGTCATTCGGGGCAGTCTACACGCTGTTTCTGGAAATCTCCTTCCCCTTCCTGGTCTGGCGGCCCCTGCTACGGCCCTACATGATCATGGGGGGAGTCCTACTGCACACCGGAATCGCCTTGCTGATGGGTCTGACGGTGTTCGGGCTGTTCATGTTAGTCTTGCTGATGTCGTTTATCCCGCCGGAGACCGTCCGCCGTTGGCTCGAACTCGGCACGAAACCGACGGAGACCGCCAGCCCGACCCCGGTGTCCCGGCCTGAGAGTGTTCGGGTGTGAGCTTCCCGATTTGCTGCTCTCGGGGAGGTCAACAACGGCCTCCCCGTTTTGATTTTCCGTCGCCCCGCCCGAAGACTCGAGCCAACGCCCAGCCACGATTGCCTTCCATTTTGCCCAATTGTTCAAGTCGCTTCTCTGCCTTGCCGATGTTGGACGAAAGAACGTCGGTCCGCGCTGCGCCAGGAGGGTGCGGTTTCGGGTCGCCCAGGAGGGAAGCGAGCCATGCCTCCGCGGATTGCTGCCATCTGGTGCGGCGTCCTGCTCTTGCTCGCCGGGGCACGCTCCAGCCCCGCCCTCGCCCAGGCACAGCCCACCTCCTTCCCCGCCGAGCGAGGCTTCATTCGCAGCCGCAGCTTCCAGATGCCTTTCAACTTGCCGCCTGGCGACGTGACCAAGGTGCAGTCGGTGAAGCTCTACGTTCGGCCGGCCAATTCCCGCGATTGGCAACTGCATGCGACCGCCAGCCCCGCTCAGACTCGTTACGATCCCGCCAGCCGGCAGCAGGTCGGCTCGTTCGATGTCCGCCTCGATCAGGACGGCGCCTATGAATTCGCCATCATGACCGTGTTCACCGATGGCGCGTCCGACCCCCCCGGCGTGGACGCCCTTCGGCCCGAGCAGACCGTGACCGTCGATACCGTCCCGCCCGACATCGTGCTGAAACCGATGCCATCGCGGAAGACCGCCGACGGCTCGTTGATCGTCGGTTACGAATGGCGGGTCACGGACGAATTCCTTGCTAAAAACACCGTCCGCGTCGAAGGACGCTGGTACGATGTCCCCACTTGGCACACCATCGACACCGAGCCGGAGGGGCGACGGGAGTGGACCATCCCCGCCCAAAGGCCCATGGAAGTCCGCGTCGTGGCGGCGGACAAGGCTGGAAACATGGGCAGCCGAGTCATCCTGCTCGGTCGCAGCAGCGGTGGAGTCGCGGGGCAACCCACTCGCTCGGGCGGGGATGGCCCCAACCTGCCTCAGACTAATTTCCGGCTGGTCAACAGCCAGACCATCCAATTGCGGTACCGGATCCACGAACGGCCGCCCTCCGGCTTGGATCGCTTGGAATTGTGGGTCACCCGCTTGGGCAATAAATGGGAGCGGGTGGAGCAAGATTTCAAAGTGCCGGACGACTCCAGCGAGACGGCTGAGCTTCCCTACCAGGCCACGCAAGACGGCACGTACGGGTTTACCATCATCGCCTATAGCAAGGCGGGCATCGCTTCGCGTCCGGCCCCAAAGAATAACGACCCGCCGCAACTTTGGGTCGAAGTGGACACGAAACCGCCCACCGCGAACTTGAAAACCGTTCGTTTGGCTCGCCCAGACGACTCCCGCACTCTGTTGCTGGAGTGGACGGCGGAGGACAAGAACATCGAAGCGCTGCCGATCATCTTCGAGTATGCCGAACTCGACAGTGCCGGGAACGCCTCCCCGAATTGGAAGGAACTCACTCCGCCGCTGCCTAACAACGGCCGGTACGTCTGTGCCACGCCCCAACTTCCCCCATCGGCTTACCAGTTCCGGGTGCGGATGCACGTCTTCGACCGTGCGGGGAACGTGGCCACCATCGAACATCCGACCCCCATCAGTGTCGATGTCATGAAGCCGCAAGTGGAGATTTTCGACGTGAATTCGACTCGATCGCCCACGGGTTCGGCACCCGCAGAGCGAGGCCCGTCGATGTCGCCGCCGGGGGGATCAAGTCCCGCCCCCAGCCTCCCACCGCCGGGGGGACCGAGTCCCGCCCCCAGCCTCCCGCCGCCGGGAGGAGACCTGCTAAGTCAACCACCCGGCTTGCC
>JAOAAM010000589.1 GCA_026418875.1 Gemmataceae bacterium
ACTCGCCGCGCAAGGTGGCGGGCAATTGCCGCAATATACGGTCCGGTGTGGGGTGGTGGCTGGGAAGCAACTCGAGCAAGGCCCCGCCGCCGTACAGCGCCAACCAAACGATGGTCATGGCGACGCGCGAGTCATTGGTCAGACCGCTGAGGGTGACCCCGGCCGACGCGACGACGAAAAAAATGGATGAAACGAGGGTGAGTGCCGCAATGCTGCCAGTGAAGCTCAGGTTCTCGTGCAGGAGGAAATGACTCGCCACTAACATCGCGCTGCTGAGAATGACAAACGTACCCACCACACTCAACACACGCGAGTGCCATTTGGCGAGGAAGTATTGGTAGCGACTGATGCCTCGGCTGAGGACGGAGTCGGCCAGGGTGCCTCTTTCCCCGGAAATACTGCCGACGGTGATGGCGGCGATGACGGCCGCAGAGCCGAGGACGACCCAGCGGAGCAGGTCGCTCATGACCAAGTTCGCCTCTTGAATGACCCCGGCCTCGCGGTGAACCCCCAGACGGTAGAGCAAATAACCGAAACCCAACAAGAACATCGATAACACCCACAGGCGGTAGACCCAACTGCGGAGCGTCTGCCGAATGTCGGTTTGCAGCACGGCCAGGTAGGGAAGCCAGCGCTTGTATTTCAATCGAATCGGAATCGTCACTGCATCCATGCGGCACCTTGAGCGATGTCAAGCGGCCTCATTGGCCGTGTAAAGTCGGGTGAAACCGCGGGATTCCTCGGTCTCCACCAAGTCGAGATATGCCTGTTCGGTTTGCTGCCCGACGCTGCGGATACTGACAAGGTTGACCTTGTTGTCAGCCAACGTGACGAACACATTGGCCAACGCCGTGCAGTTGGATGCCTCGGGGGCAAGGAGCAGTTCCAGGCGGCGTTGCTTCAGTTGCACCTTGCTGAACTCATTCATTGTCTTGATGATCTGCACCGCCTTGGTGATGGTCTTCTGATCGCCCTCGAGATCAAGTTCGTAGTGGTTCTTGCGGATTCGCCCTTTGAGTTCCGACAGCGAGCCGTGAAAGATCAGTTGCCCATGGTGCAAGACGGCGGTGTGGTTGCAGACTTCGTCCACATCGTTGAGATTGTGACTGGAGAGGATCAAGGTTTTCTCGGCGGCGAGCGTCTTGATCAGTTCAAGCATCGAACGGCGTGCTTCGATGTCGAGGTTGTGCGTGGGTTCGTCCCAGATCAGCAGATCCGGCTCGTTGATGAGGCTGGCGGCAACGGCGAGTCGGGCGGTCATCCCGTGCGAGAATCGCTCGATGGGATCGCCGCTGGCGCTGAGTAGATCGACGGCTCGGATCAGGGACGCTAACCTCGGTTTGCGGATGTCGCGGGGTAGGCCGAATAACCTCGCCATGTAGTCCAGATAGGCGATGGGCGTCATTCCCCGGGGAAACTGCGGGTTGGTGGGGATGTAGCCGATGCGTCGTCGCAAATCGGCGGAGTTGGGCGTCATCCGGCGGCCGAAAACCTTCACCTGCCCCGCCGTCGGCCGATGCAATCCCAGGATCAAACGCAGCAACGTCGTCTTGCCGGCACCATTCGGCCCGAGCAACCCCAAGACATGGCCCGGCTCGATCGCCAAGGTCACGTCGTTGATGGCGATATTGCGATTCTGGTAAATCTTGGTGAGCCGGGTCGTTTCGACCACCAACGCGGCATCGCGGGCCATACGGCTCCCCTCCCTTGCTCCAGAGAGGCCCTATAAACCCACTCGATTCCGATGAGAAGGGCAATTTCCGCAACGGCGACGGCGTCTTTGCCCGCCCTCGGCCCCAGAATCTCCGCCAGCCGACCCCGCTGTGTCCTCCGGTCGCCAATGATTTGTCTAGATTTCCGAATTCGCGTGGATCGAGTCTCTTACGTGACCACAACGAACCGCGCTAATTCCGCGCCTCCCACACTTGCAGGCCCGTGGTGTCGATGAAGGCTGGCAGCACCTGCATGCCTAATTCCTCGGCCGCATGCCGGACTTTCGTGTTGTGGTTGCGTTTGACCAGTATCGTGACCGTCCCGCCGCCGCCGGCCCCATTCGCTTTGAAGCCGATGGCCCCCGAGGCGAAGGCGGCGTCGTAAAGGGCTTCGATCTCCGGCGTGGTGATGTCGGGGTGCAGTCGTTTTTGGGCCTCCCAATTCATGTTCATTGCTGCGGCAAAGGCGTCCAGGTCATCCGCGAGGAGTGCCTCTTTCCCCAGGACGGCGGCTTGCGCCAGCTGGGCGAAATCATCGCGGTGCCGATCCGCCTCGCTGATCACCTTCTGGTGCATCGCGCTGGAGAAGTGCGATTTGCCCGTGTACACGAGTACGAATCGGTCCTCCAGTTCGCAGCGGGTCGCTTGGCTGAGGGGAAGCGGAAAGACCCGGGCGGAGGGATATTCGACTTCCATGAAGCTGACCCCGCCGTAGGCCGCGGCGAACTGATCCTGCACGCCGCATTCCAGCTTCAAATCTTCGACCTCCAAGAGTTGTGACTCTCGGGCCAATTCGTGAGGGAGCATTCTTCGGCCTTGATAAGCGGCCAACGCCCCCAAGGCCGCCACGCCCAGAGCGGCTGAAGAGCCTAAGCCGCTTGCCGGTGGGGCATCCGATCGGACCTGCACCGTGATGTCCCAGCGAACGGAGTACAGCCCGCTGCGCCGGGATTGAATCCCGGAGCGGGCCACCGCGGCTTTCAACAAATCGAGCACGCCGTTGTATTCGATCTGCCGCACGTCGTGAAAGTGGTATCGCTCGTCGGTGTCAAGGCTTTCCAACGTGAACCCGCCGGTCCCCTCCTTGACTCGCAAAGTGACATAGGTGTAGAGCCGAGCGGCAAAATTGAGCACTGCCCCGCGGGGCACAATCCGAGTATCCGTCCAACCGCCCAAGTCGCAAAACCTAACCGGTGCCCTAGCTCTCCATTCCGTCATGACATGCCTCACGCTCTGCGATGTGACCATCCTTGCCCACTATGGTATGCCCCCCGGCGGGGCAGCGACAACGAGCGACGTGATCTCAGCTTTTCTGCCGCAAGCGGAGCATGGTCTCTTGAACTAGCGCCTTGGCCGACTCGATCGTTTCGAGCAATTCGACCAAGTCCAACGGAGGCTCGCCAGCCCGTGGCCCTTTCTCGACGCGGCAATGCACTTTGTGCTGGCCCACCATCGCCATCACGTCGGTCAGTTGCTCCAGCGCCATCGCCAGATTGCCTGCATCCATGCCGAACATGAAATGGTAATCGTCAAGTTTTTCCTTCTGCTCGGCGTTCATGATGGTCCACCAGATATTCGAGCCACTGTTCCATTCCTTCGCCTGTTTTGGCCGAAATTTCCAGGATGGTCATGCCCGGCCGAACCCGGTGGACGGCCTGACGTGCGGCGAGCCGATCGAACTCTGCGGCCCCAACGAGGTCGATCTTGGTGATGATCGCGACATCGGCCGTGTTAAAAATGGTCGGATATTTCAGCGGCTTGTCCTCGCCTTCCGTCACGGAGAACAGGACAGCTCGCTGCGACTCTCCCAAATCGAAGCTCGCAGGGCACACGAGGTTGCCGACGTTCTCGATGAACAGGAAATCAAGTTCTTGCCAGTCCCACCCCCGCAAGGCGTCGCGGATCATCGCCGCTTCGAGATGGCAGACGGTCCCGGTGACGATCTGCCGGACTGGTGCTCCGCTGCGGGAGAGCCTCTGGGCATCATGATCTGTGGCCAGGTCACCGACGAGCGCGGCGACGGCGTGACTGGGGCGCAGGCGGGTCAACGTTTCTTCCAAGAATCGAGTTTTACCGGCTCCGGGGCTGGAGACGAGGCTGATGACCGTCACGCCAGCTTCGGCAAAAGCCTGCCGCAATTCCCGGGCGACGGTGTCGTTCTGCTTCAGCACCTGCCGGCGGACTTCGACGATTCGTGTCGTGACCATGTCACGTTTCCAACTCTAAAGCCGCGATCTCCAATTCTCTCCCCTGAACAACTTCCTCCGCTGCACCGCAGGCGGGACACCACAGAGCATCAAGCATGGGCAACTCCCGCTCGGTTCGGCAGCCGCGGCAACGAACGACAACGGGCACCGGCTGAATCATCAACTCGGCACGTTCTAACGGCGTCCCGACTCGGGCCAGCTGGTACGCTGATTCGAGTGCTTCAGCGATCACGCCGCTGAGCGCTCCGAGTCGAAGATGCACGGTGCGAACCGTACCTGCTTCGTTCGCCGCTGCCTCGACAGCCGCCTCGATCAGACTCACCGCAATCGACAGTTCATGCATGCTTTATTCTAGGCGCCTGCGCTGGCTCTAGCCGCGCCTCTTCCGCGCCGCATCACGTATTTCTTGCAGGTTTATGATTTCAGCCACCTCGAATTGTGGCGGCACGAGGTTGGGTATCGGCCTGAAGCGTATTATTGGAGGGAAGTAGCCACATCGGCCGTGCAGCTCAGCCATTAACACAGCCGTGATTGCGGCGAAACTGGGGGGATTGACGAGGATCGACTTCGACTGCCATGCTTCGGCATCGAATGGGATCGTTTGCAATAAGTCGATGATCTGGTCAGAAAAAGATCGAGAATGGTCGAACTGTGTGGGGATAGCCAACACATCGTGAACCTTCTGGCCAGTTAATGCCTCAATCTCTTGGCGATGTCGGTCCGTGATCGTATGACCAAAGTTGAGAATTATCATCAGACCTCCGACTTTGTTGATGTTTGCGTTGGATGGTTTCCGAATCTCATCTTCCCATTGTGTTAGCAATGAAGAGAGTTGCTCGGTAATGCTCTTTGGCGGCAGAGGTTGATCTCGAAATCCAGCATGCAGCAAATCATTCCGTGGTTCCGATACCTGATTCGGATAACCTGCTCGTCGCGGCCAAGCCTTATCCCATCGGTCTCGTGCCTTGAAATCAAACTCTGGGGTGTTGGGCGTATCTGCTTCCGGTGGTGCTCCCAGCGATATCCAGCCCTCGCGCAGAATGGCATAAGCCTCGGAAAATCGCCCCATGCTTTCATAGAGTCGAGCCAAAGCGAGCAAGACTTCCTGGCCCCTCCGGCTGCTGAATCGCTCCCCGCCAATTTCGAGAGGTTGGACCACGTCTCGCAATTCTTTGAGAACCGGTGCCAACACGGGAAGCCTCTGTCGAACCTCGTCTTCCGTGACTTGGATAGCTTGGAGCAACTCGGCAACGGATGAATTGGAACCGACCAGCAACGAACCGGTTCGCACGGTACAGAAGTCGTTGCTGAATCGCTCCATCGACCGGGCGAGCTTCATTAGTTTCGGCTGTGGTCCCTCGCGCCCCGACTCCGCCCATTGACGATTGAGTCGACGAGCAAGCGCCTCCGTCGAATTGACGACCGCAGCGGCCTGACCGGTGCGGAGAAACACCATCAGGTTGCGCGACCATTCAAGGACCTCCAGGAACGGCGTCAGTTCCCATATGGGACTTTCTGGAGCATCTTTTCGGAATTCGCCGTAAACGACACAAATCGAAGGACGGTTCTTGAGGACCGACTGCACATATTCGATACACGCGGCTGCGAAAAACGGCTGCATTCGGAAACCATGGGTGATGTCGAGCATCACCGACTCCCCAGCCGAGGCGATGGCATCCACGATGGCTTCAAACATCTTCCAAAGTTGCTCTGGTTCGCCTCCCGTGGGGATTGCCAAACGTTCCGGCTCGGCAAAACCAGCATCCGTCAGTGCATGCGATAGTCCTTGCCCGTGTTGCTGCCAAGCCTCATCGGTGGCAAGGATCCGCACCTTGTCTGGTCGAGTAAATTGTGCCAGGGCCAACGCCACATAACGTGTTCGACAGGTCTGTGTATCGAAGCGATACGTGGTCTCGCTATAGTTTCCTGTTCCGAGAAAGCTAATCAAGTGCATGAGCGATCCTCGTCAAAAGGGTTAAGAGCCTTTTGTGAAGCGTCTGATCGGCTGTCTTAATGTCTGTCATTGCTTGAAAGTTCCATCTGCCGACGTCGGCGATTTGCCACCGTACGGATCTTCATCGACGAATCGGTATCCCCGCGATGAAGCGCGGTCGTAGCCGAAGAACCACGAATCCATGTGACCAGCGTGAAGCAGCCATGCTGTTGACGATCCGAAATCGAACGTTCCAGTCGACGGTCACGGATACCTGAACCACGAGTGATCCCATTCGGGTCCCTGCTCATCATACGACGACGGATGCCCTCCAATGACAAAAAATGGACGTGAGCGAGACGTGAACAAATGATTCAGGACTTGGATGGTCGGCGGCAGATCAAAAAGGGGGAAAGGTCAGCCGTCGGATTGGCTGCCCGGAGGATGAGAGTTTTCCGGCCGCGTGAGGAAGCCCCATCGTAGGGGCTGGTCTTGGCGATACTCCTTACCCAGGGTGAGGGCCGTGATGGCTTTGGCCATCTCATAACCGAGGTAAAAGGCGTGAGATGGCGTCATTCTCGAATCAGTCTCGCAGACTTGGCGAAATAGGGCAAATGGATCCGTACCACTCACGAAGATGGAACGGTTCATAATGTGAAGTTCATCGTGGCTAATAAAGATGCGATAGTTGGGATCAGTCAAGCTGTCGGCCAACTCGCGCAACGCAGAGTGGCTGAGGGGACGAACCTTTGGATCGCGCAAAAGGATGAGATTAGGATCCAGGCGCTTGGGCGGCAGGCGGTGCCGAATCGAGAAATGCACCAGACGGCGTGCCAGATCGAGTTCGCGGACACAGGTGCGACACCAATTGGCAACTTCCGTCGTGAGGACACTGCGGATGCCGAGTTCCTGACAAAAACCTAAGAGCAAAACGTTGATCCCGGCCGAGTCGGCATCGGTTAATTCGGTGAGATTGCCGACCCCCATCATGAAATCGGTCTCGGGATAACGTCGTCTTGCATCGAGATAACGTCCCAGAGAGGCAGCGAACCCCATGCCGATGGGTTCGAGGATTGGATCAATTCGAAAACGGATCTTATGGCGGGACAAGCATTCGATGGTGCGGTGCAGCGAATCCATGTCTTGCGGCGCGTCTGGGATCGCGACGACTTCGGCGTTCCATTGCTCGGCCCATTCTCGCGCAAGTTCGAGATTGCTGGTGTTTACGGAGAGGACAAGTTCCGCCCCGGCGGCCAAGGCTTCTCTCACTTCGGCAGGGTCGAAACTGTCGATCGAGACGCGATAGCCCTCCGCTCTCAAGGCTCGAACGGCGTCACCGACGCCGGACCAAGGCCCGCCGGGATCGCAGCCAAGGTCGATGACGTCTGCCCCTTGTTCGCGAAGCTGGCGGGCTTGGGAGAGGAGTTCTTCGATCCCCAGCTGCGATGCGTGGTTGATCTCGGCAATGATTTCTATGTCGTAGCTCTCCGTGTCGACCCGGGCAGATGGTTTTCCGCTCAGGTATTCGGGCAGGTCACGAAGATCCGCTGGGCCTCGCTCGACGTGGGGATGCGCGATTCTGTCGAGGTCGCCGCGAACCAGCCCGGGGAGGATGATTCGTTGGGCGTCGGCAGGGGGCTGCCAGTGTCGGGCGATCCAATCCGTGGTGAGCAGGGCAGCGACGCTGATAGGCAGGACGACGATTTCGGCTTGGAAGCGGCAAGACGGCCCCATTTCGGCGAGGGTGCGTCGTAAGGCGGACTCGGCCAGCCTGCCGGTGACGAAGACGATTCGCGGTGGAGCGGGGTCCATGCATCCAGCTTATCGCGGAGTGCGATCAAGTTGGTAGGGTGCAGCCGTCCGCCGGTGATGCGGACTGTTCCATCGAGGGTGCGGCACATTGACCGGGCATGAAGAGCGCGGCGGGTCGGCGGGGCGGAATGCGGGACAGTCCAGCCCGGCAGTCGGGTGCGACCGTGAAGAACCTCGGTCGTCCCAGGCTGGGTGCTGACCTCGGCAGCTGGGGGTGCGTGCAGAGACCAGCGTCACCGTGAATCAGGCACCCAAACCTGGGAACAACCGTAGGTGTTGGCCATCGGGGCAGCGCCTTTGGGACAACCGTCTTGGTGGGCGACAGACGGTTCTTGGGACTGGGCGAGAGGTGGGCGCTGCGGACGGTCAACGTCGGGGTGTCGGCCGGCGTGGGCGATAGCCGGCCGACACGATGATTTCATGGTTCGCTCCTGTAGCTGTGGAAGTCGGCCCTACCGACATGGCGGCACTGGGCTGCTCTTGGTATAACAGCGCCGTTGTCCCTGAAGCTGAACCAAACTCCATGCCGCCAACTCCGGTTAGTCTGATTGAGCGCATTCAGCGCGATCGCTCGGGTTCCGATTGGAACAAATTTGTTGATCTTTATGCTCCACTGCTGCGGAACTGGTTGTTTCGTCATTTGCCCCAGGCCGCTGATGTCGAGGACTTGATTCAGGAGATCCTCACGGTTGTGATTACC
>JAOAAM010000612.1 GCA_026418875.1 Gemmataceae bacterium
CGTCCAAGGAATCCTGCCGCATCCCGCTGACCGAGCAGACGGACCTGGTCTGGCACTGTTACTTGCCCGACGTGGTGCCGGGGCAATTGTACGGCTACCGGGTCTACGGCCCCTACGACCCGGCCAAGGGCCATCGCTTCAACCCGAACAAGGTGTTGCTGGATCCGTACGCCCGGCTGATCGGCCGGGAACTCCGCTGGGATGATTCGCTGTTCGGCTACGAGGTGGGGAAGGACGATCTGAGTTTCGACTCGCGCGACAACGCCGCGTTCGCCCCGCTGGCAGCGGTCGTGGACGATGCGTTCACCTGGGGCGACGACCGACCGCCGCAGACCCCGTGGCATAAAACACTCATCTACGAATTGCACGTCAAAGGCTTCACCAAGAAGATGCCGGGCGTGCCGGAAAAGCTCCGGGGCACCTACGCGGGCCTTGCCTCGGACGCAGCGATCCGGCATTTGAAAGAACTCGGTGTGACGGCGGTTGAGTTGCTCCCCGTGCATCATCGCCTGAACGACCGCCACCTGGTCGAACGCGGGCTGAGCAACTACTGGGGTTACAACACGCTGTCCTATTTCGCCGTCGATACACGCTTCGCCAACGGCGACTCCCGGCAGGCGGTGCAGCAATTCAAAATGATGGTCCGTGCCCTTCATGCCGCGGGCATCGAAGTCATCCTCGATGTGGTCTACAACCACACCGCCGAGGGCAACCACCTCGGCCCCACGCTTTCGTGGCGGGGGATCGACAATGCCAGCTACTACCACCTGGTGGCCGACAAGCCACGCTACTACATGGATTTCACCGGCTGCGGCAACACGCTCAACATGCGCCATCCCCGCGTGCTGCAACTCATCATGGACAGCTTGCGCTATTTCGTGCTGGAGATGCACGTCGATGGTTTCCGCTTCGATCTTGCCTCGACCCTGGCTCGCGAACTGTTCGAAGTGGACAAGCTGGGGGCGTTTTTCGACATCATCCGCCAGGATCCCGTCTTGAATCGAGTGAAGCTGATCGCCGAGCCGTGGGACGTCGGCCCGGGGGGCTACCAGGTGGGCGGCTTCCCCCCAGGCTGGACAGAGTGGAACGGCAAATACCGCGATAGCATCCGCAAATTTTGGAAGGGCGACGGCGGCCTGGCGAGCGAATTCGCGACCCGCCTGGCTGGTTCCAGCGATTTGTACCAGCACAACGGCCGACTGCCCCATGCCAGCATCAACTTCATCACCTGCCACGACGGCTTCACCCTGCAAGACCTCGTCAGCTACAACCAGAAACACAACGAGGCCAACGGCGAAGACAATCGCGACGGTGCCAACGACAACAACTCGTGGAACTGCGGCGTCGAAGGCCCCACCGACGACCCCCAGATCATCGCCCTGCGGGAGCAGCAGAAGCGGAATTTCATGGCCACGCTGATGTTCAGCCAGGGCGTGCCGATGCTGCTTGCCGGCGACGAACTCAGCCACACCCAAAAGGGAAATAACAACACCTATTGTCAAGACAACGACCTGACTTGGCTCGACTGGAACTTGGACGAACGCCGCCAGGCATTTCTGAATTTCGTAAAGCGCGTCACTCACATCTGGCGGACCAACCCCGTGTTCCAGCGCCGCAAATTTTTCTTAGGGCGCTCCATCCGCGGGGAGGGGATCAAGGACATCTCCTGGTTCAGTCCCAATGGGCAGGAAATGACGGACGAGGCGTGGAACGCGGGCTTCATCAAATGCTTGGGCATGCGACTGGCCGGAGATCTGATCGGCGACGTGGACGAGCGCGGCCAGAAAGTGACCGGCGACACCATGCTGGTCTTGTACAACGCGCATTACGAACCAATACCGTTTACGCTTCCGGCCGTCGGCCCGGGGCAGCGTTGGGAAGTCCTGTTGGACACAACCCGAACGGAGGAGCCCGACCCGGCCCCCCGGCTGCATGGCGGAAAAGCCTACCCCTTGCAGGGACGCTCTGTCGTCCTCTGTCGCATCGTTGCCAATGGAAACCAACGGGCGTCTGGATCCGGCGGAGACGCCAACAACGACGCGGCCAGTTGAGTTTGACCGCCGTTCGACACTCGCCCCGCCGACGGCCGCACGGCAACCAGCCCCGCCTCCGCTTCCACGGCGCCGAGCCGCGCTGCCGACTCGCGGGTCGTTCGCAAACGAACTTGGGCGGCAGGGTAGGCGGGGGACGGTGGCGCGGGTAAATGGTGGTCAGGCCCGTCTCAGGGAGCCAGACTGATGCGCGACCCGCTGGATGTTCTGCTCGAGCAAACGTGGAACCTGGTGGCCGGGCGGCAGGCGCGACCCGAGGCCACCTACCGCCTGCAATTCCGCCGCGAGTTCAACTTCCGCGATGCCGCCGCGGTGACTCCGTACCTGGCAGAGTTGGGAATCACCCACGTTTACGCCTCTCCCTACCTCAAAGCTCGAGAAGGCAGCGCCCACGGGTACGATGTTGTCGATCCTCGTCGGCTCAATCCGGAGTTGGGGTCCTATGACGACCGCGCGGCCTGGGTCCAATCGCTGCGCGATCATGGCATGGGTCACATCCTCGACGTCGTGTCCAACCACATGGGGTTGGGGAACGACAACGAGTGGTGGCAGGATGTTTTGGAGAACGGCCCGGCGTCGCCCTACGCTGTCTTCTTCGACATCGACTGGTTTTCGCCAGCCCGGCCCGAGTTGCGCGGCAAGGTTTTGCTGCCCGTCCTGGGGGCCCCCTACGGTGAAGTGCTGGAATCCCAACAACTACGCCTCGAGTTCCACCACGGGGCGTTCGCCTTGCACTACTTCGACCATCGCTTCCCGCTTGCCCCGCGCAGCTACGCCTTGATCCTCTCCCATCGTTTGGATGAGTTGGACAAGGCACTTCCCGCCGATGATCCGGGCTTGCTGGAGTGGCACAGCATCCTGACCGCGATTCGTCATCTACCGGATCGTCTGGAAACGGAACCGGCCCGGATCGCCGAGGGACTCCGGGAAAAGGAGATCATCAAGCGGCGGCTGTCGGCCCTGGTCGAAAGCCAACCAGTTCTCCGCG
>JAOAAM010000625.1 GCA_026418875.1 Gemmataceae bacterium
CGTCAGCAGGTCGGAGGGATTGATCGGTGCGGCCAACATCCGCACCCGCACTTGACCGAAGCTCGGCTCTGGCACCGGCATCTCCCGAACGTGCAGAACTTCCGCCGGGTCGCCATGACGATCAAAGACGACGGCCTTCACGATGCCTCCCAACTAACGCGGTGTGCATGTCCTTGAGACGAGTTCTATCGGTTGATTGTGCGGCTTCAATCACGGCGAAGTCGCACCCAATAGCCGCCGTCGGCCGGTCGCCCCGGGATGGCGAGGGCCTCCTCCTCCCGCCGCAACCAAGGCACCCGTGCCAAGACTTCGTGGATCAAGCCCTCGTTCTCCTCCGGCTCGATGCTGCAAGTTGAGTACACGATCACGCCGCCGGGCCGCACCCGCTCTGCTGCTTCAAGTAAAAGTTTTGTCTGCAAGGGGAGCAAGCGGGCAAAACTGTCCGGCTTCAATCGCCAGCGAACCTCAGGTCGCCGGCCGAGAACACCCGTGTTGGTGCAGGGCACATCGACGAGAGCGGCGTCGAACGGACCGGCGGGCAGCCCCTTCGACACGTCATGCGTGGTGATGATCGTCAATCCGAGGCGACGGGCCAAATCGTCGACTGTGCGGAGCCGTTCGGCGGAGGCATCGCAAGCGACGATCTGGCCGTGATTGTTCATCAGTTCAGCCAGGTGGGTGGATTTACCACCGGGGGCCGCACAAAGGTCGAGCACGCGCCAGCCGGGTTCGGGCATCACAGCGGCCGCGGCTCGCATGGCCGACTCGTCTTGTACGCTGAACCAGCCGTCGGCGTAGCCGGGCAAGTCACGGACATTGGCCGAATCGTCGAGCCGGATTGCCTCCGGATACTCACCGGCATGCGCGGTGAAGCCTGCGAGCTGGAGTTGTCGTAACAGCTCGTCCCGGGTGATTCGGCAGCGGTTCGCGCGAAGCCATAGCGGGGGCGGTTGCACGAACCAGAACCCCAGCCGCAGGCACTCCAACCAGCCGTAACGAGTCAACCAGCGCTCCGCCAACCAACGTGGCCAAGACATGGCGGCGGCGAGGTAATCGCCTGGCTGGGCCGTTGGATCGGGAAACACCGGCCGCGTCAGCTTCCGGAAGACACCATCCTCCATCGGCAGCGCATCGGCCGCCGGTTCGCTTGAAGCCTCCGGCGTGAGGATTTCGGAGACGCGACGCAGGACCGCATTAAGGAAGCGCTTGGCCCGCGGCCGACCCCACTGTGTCGCCAACTCGACCGTCTCATGAACGGCAGCATGCGGCGGGATCCGCGAGAGAAAAGTCAGCTGGTACGCCCCCAAGCGCAGGCAATCCCGCAACCACGGTTCGATCTCACGCCATGGTCTTTGGAGGCATGGGCGAAGCAACGCATCGAGGGTGGCGCGACGGCGCAGGACGCCGTAGACCAGGTGCGTCGTGAGTCGAGCTTCGACCGGGGGCAAGTCACCCGTCCGTAGTTCTTCGTCCGTAAGTTGTTGAACGAATTTGTGCTGCCGTTGAGTCTCTTGCAGGATGTTCAAGGCGAGGAGTCGAGCCGAGGCGGCAGGGCGGCGTTTCATGGATGTTCAGCCCCGAAGAAATCGCCGGGCCGAATCGGATGACCGCGGAGGAAGTCCGCGGCGCTCATCAGTCGCTTGCCGGCCGGTTGCAAACCCAACACGCGGAGCAAGGTGCCCCCGCCGCAAATCACGAACATCGCGGGATCACCCTCGGCCGTCGGTTCAGCGAACACAGTCCCCGGCGGACCGACGCGCGAGGCGGACTCGATGGGGACGGCATCCAGCAATAACACCCGCACTGGCGGTTGTCCTGCCCGATGCAGATAGCTGTACGGAGTCGGCCAGGGCTGCATCGCCCGGATCTGGTTCCACACTTGCGGTGCCGGCCGCGTCCAGTCGATCAAGCCCATCTCTTTGCGCAGCTTGGGTGCCTTGGTCACCAGGGCTGGGTCCTGCGGGGTTCCCAGGACGGGGCCGCGTTTCATTTTTTGAACCACATCGAGGGTCAAGCTCGCGCCGATCGGTGCCAAACGCGACTCGAGTTCGCCGGCCGTCTCATCCGGCAGGATGTCGACGACCTGCTGAGCGAGGATGTCCCCGGCGTCGAGACCGGCGGTCATGCGGATGATGGTCACCCCGGTCTGCGACTCGCCATTCCAGATGGCCCAAGCCACGGGGGCCGCCCCGCGATATTTCGGCAAGAGCGAAGCGTGGACGTTGATGCCGCCGTGCGTCGCCGTCGCCAGCACCTCCGGCTTGAGGATCTGGCCATACGCGACGACCACCAGCAAGTCGGGGCGGAAGTTGGTCAGCAGGGCGACACCCTCGGGGGTGTTGATGCTTTCCGGTTGGGCGACCGGGAGGCCAGCATCTTGGGCGATGGCTTTGATCCCTCGCCCCGTTTGCCGGGTGCTGCCGCGTCGTTGACCGATGGGCCGATCTGGTTGGGTCACCACGCCGACGACCTGCTCGCCGTGCGCCAGCAATAATTCGAGGGTTGGCTCGGCAAAAGTACCAGTTCCCATCATGACCAAACGCATGAGCGGCTCGACTGAAGGTGACGTCAGAGGAGCGGACCGACGATCGGTGCTTTCTCCAACTCGAGCAATGTCCGTTCGATCTCCTCGTCGGAGGGGATTTCGCCCCTTTGCTGCGCTCGGCGGTAACGAGTTTCAAATTCTTCGAGGTAAGGGCGTGCTGCACGCTTGCCCAGCAGGCCCATTTTGTCGATGTACAGGATGCCGTGAAGGTGATCGATCTCGTGCTGCCACAACCGCGCGCCCAAGTCGCTGGCCGTGACTTCAAATAGCCGACCGTCCAAGTCGTAAGCGCGTACGACCACCGTTTTCGCTCGACGCACATTCTGATACAAGTCGGGGAAGCTCAAACAACCCTCGCTGCCGTCCTGCGTGCCGCCCTTCTTCTCGATCAGCACCGGGTTGATGGCGACGCACTCATCCTCCTTGCGGTTGGGATCGCCCGAGTAGTTCAAGACCAAGAGTTGGTAAGGCAAGGCGACCTGCGGCGCGGCCAGCCCCAGCCCCTTGGCGGCGTACATCAACTCCAACATCTGCCCCGCGTAGCGGCGCACGTCGGCATCGATGGCCGACAGCGGCTTGGCAACGTGCCGCAACGCCGGATGCGGGTAATGGACAATCTTCATGCTCCGAGGCCGCTTCCGCTGATGATTCGGTTCCTGTGACTTTTCCGCTGATGATGGGGGACCCGTTTTCTTCCGCCGGTGATTCGGTTCCCGTGTTTCTATTGTACGGTGGAAGGGTCGGCAGGATGGGCGACGCCACCACACCGGATCGGATCGCGTGCCGCTGGGGTGCTAAGTCAAGGGGGTCCCCGCAGTCGGTGGCAACCGCGGGTGGAATGGGCAGCGGTCAGCGTGGCAGCAAATACATCCCCACGAGTAGCCCGCCCCCGAACGCGAAAATCATCCCACCGATGGCCAGGGCGGCGAGCAGAACCATTTTAGGGGGGGTGAGGACGATGCCCCCCGAGGCGAGCCGGGCCGGAGATGAGGCGACTCTTTGCCCCGCCGGCTCGTCAGAGAAAGTCGAGAGCGCGTCCAAGGCCAAGGCTTGAGCCGGGCCTGAGACAGGAAGTGCTTCGGCGATCGGTTCAGGTTCTTTTCTCCGCCTCGAGGTTTTCGACGCTTTCGGTAGCTCGATCACCGGGCGGAAAAGTTCATCGAAATCACTGCGTTCGAATACGAATCCGCCGGGCGGAGCGTCCGGCGGAGGTGGCGGCGGAGGCGGTGCGGACGATGCTGCCTTGGATCGATCGCCTTCTCGAACCGAGGGGCCTTGCGTCATGCCAGCAAAGGCTTCGGCCTCGTCCATCGTCGGCACGATGACGGCTTGCTGACAACTCGGACAAGTGACGACGGTTCCCGCTTTGCGGCGGGCGATGCCCAAGAGTTGTTGGCAGTGGCCGCAGCGAAAACGAATCGGCATGGGTGACTCCGAGCGGCAACCGGAAGATCTTGGGATCGGTTGATGGGTCGCGCTCCCCAGCGCTCAGTTTGGCCGTTGTGATCGTCCCCGTCAAGCCGAGAGAATGCAACGCCGGGAAGCGGGAAGGTATTCTTCGGCGGGCCTCGTCCTAGATTCGTGATTTTCAAGCCTCATGCTGTGTGATTTTGCGGTAGCTTGACTCGTCCTCTCGTTGGGTCAGAATGAAGGTCGGGAACATCTGGAGGATGGCCGCGTCGGGTTCGAGATCGCCGCATGGAAATGCTCATTTCGAGAAAAAGTGCATGATTTCCCGAATCAATCTGTCGGTGATGGTCGGGGTTCTCGCGGGGTGGTTGCCTACCGCCCGGGCCGACGTCGTGTACCTCAAGGACGGGACCGTCTTGCATGGCCGGGTCATGATCGAGCGGGAAAAGCTCGTCGATCGTGCGACCGGCCTGGCGTTGCCCGTTCCCAAAGGCAATAACGTGTACACGGTGTGGGACGGCACGCGGTTGGTCTTCTTCAGCCCCATCCAACTCGACCCGACACGCCCGCCGACTCAAGAGGATCGCTTCGCCGACCTGCTGCAACTCCAGCGACCGATTTCGGCTCGTCCGCTGCTGAGGCTGCCCGGAGGTCGGGCTAGCGGGCCTTTGCAGTTCAATGAGAAAGGCAAACGCCGCATCAAACTCTATCTCGACGACACGAACCGGCGCTTCATCGACGTGGATCAAGTGCTGTCGTTCCTGAGTGCCTACCAGTTCCGCATTTACTCCCTGGACTACGCCTGGGCACAAAATTACTTAACAGCCGAAGTTGATCGCCAGCTTGTCAAGTCCTGGGCTGTCCATTTCCCCCAGATCAAGGACGAGAAAGACCCCGTCGAGAGGCGGTTCAAGCTCTATCGCTTTCTGGTGGAATGCCGCTGGTACGATGACGCGGCGCGAGAGTTGGATGACATTGAGCAGAGCCTGCCCGAGGCGAAGGATCGGGTCCGCAGTTCGCGGGAAGCCTTGCGTCAACTGGTTGCCGCAGCCCAGCTCGATGAAGCCCAACGGGCCTTGGAAGTGGGCCAATTGCAGACATGTCGGCAGATCCTGGCCCAGCTGCCCCGGGAGGGATTGGAGGCCGACCTGAGCCTTCGTGTCACTTCCCTGCGGGTCAAAGTCGATTCTTTGACGAGCCGCTTGGAATTGGCGCGTCGGTATTTGCGGACGCTTCCGGACCGTGTGGAGGGGCCATTCGCGGAGCTGTTGTGCGATGCGGCGTCGGTAATTCGCGAGGAGCTTCACGTCGAGGGGTTGGAGCGCTTAGAGCCTTTTTTGAACCTTGCGGAGCAAGCGGAACGAGCGGAGCGAGCGGGCCGCGAGCCTACCGACTCTCCCGACCAACTGCTGGCCCGGGCCGTGACGGGTTGGCTGTTGGGCAAGGAAGCCGCCGATGGTCGCCCCGAAGTGGCTCGTAGGTTGTGGCGGGCACGGGAGATGGCCGCGACTTACATCCGCACGCCCTTGTCTCGGGACCGACAGCTCTTGCTGGAACGTTATGAAAAAGGCCCGACGGTCGAAATCGAGGAACTCGCGCGGATCATCGCGTTGCTGCCCCCCGCCGAGGCCGAGCCGATCCCGCCGGAGGGTGTGGCCACGGCCCCTCAAGAGCGACGGACACAACTGCCCGGGGCTTCTCGGTCTCCCGCGACCTATTGGGTTCAATTACCGCCCGAGTACCGCCCCGGCCGGCCCTACCCCCTGTTGGTGCTGTTGCACGATGATGACGAACGGCCGATACGGATGCTGCAACGCTTTCAGGACGAGGCCATGCGCCGGGGTTATGTCGTGGTCGCCCCGGAGTGGGGAGCCGGGTTCGGCGGCAGCTACCGCTACGAGGAAGAAGAAAGGCAAAAAATCCTCGACGTCATCCGTGACGTGAAGCTCCGCTATCACATCGACGATGACCGCATCTTCCTGGTCGGGCAAGGCGGGGGCGGGGAAGCGGCCTGGGATGTCGGGTTATCGCATCCAGACCTTTTCGCTGCCGTCGTCCCAATGGGTGCCAATCCACGGAAAGACTTGCTGAACCGATATTGGCCCAACGCCGTCCATCTCCCGTTCTACCTGGTCGCCGGGGAATACGGTGGCGACAGTGCCCCGCATTTGCTGCGGGTGATGGAGAATTGGATCAACCGCGGCTTTCCCTGCCTGAGTGTCATCTATGCGGGCCGTGGACGGGATCTGTTCCAAGGCGAACTACCGTTCATCTTCGATTGGCTCGGCCGACGTCGCCGCCTCTTCCCCTTCCCTGAGTTGGGACGTTGGCCCACGGGAGAGAACTCCGCCTTGGTGACGGCACGTCCCACGAGTACCCACTTTTATTGGCTCACCGCGGACGAATTCCGCCCCGGCTACGTCGAGTCGGATCGGGGGATGCCTCGTTACCCGGCTCAATTGCAAGCCATTGTCCGCCCCGGCAACATCATCGAGGTTCACGGCATCGGCCTGCGGCAAGTGTCGGTATGGTTGACGC
>JAOAAM010000356.1 GCA_026418875.1 Gemmataceae bacterium
CAGCCCCCACACACTGCGGCACAGCTTTGCCACCCACCTGCTCGACGCGGGGGCCGACATCCGAGGGGTGCAGGAACTACTCGGGCATCGAAGCCTGAGCAGCACTCAGATTTACACCCACGTGTCGACGCAGCGATTGCAGGACTGCTACCAGAAATCGCACCCCCGGGCGTAACGGACGCTGCGTCCCGGTTGAACAGGGCAGGAAGCCTCGAACGAGTCACGCGAGTGACGACGAGACTCCGAGAGGCCACACATGCTCGCCATGGCACGCTTTCTGTCCCTCAGTGCTCTGTTCATTTTCGTTGTGGTCCGCGCTTCAGCGCAAGAGCCCTCATGGCGGACCGACTATCGCTCGGCACGGCAGGAGGCCAGAGAAAAGGGGCTTCCGCTGCTCGTCGACTTCGGGACGGCAAACTGTTTCTGGTGCCGCAAATTGGAAACAACGACGTTTCGGGATCCCTCCGTCGCGGCCTTGTTGAAAGAGCAATTCGTTCCACTCCGGATCGACGCCGATCGGGACCCCGCGCTGGCGCAGCATCTCCGCATTCAGAGCTACCCGACGTTGGTTCTCGCTGCGCCGGATGGAAAGATCCTCGCATTCATCGAGGGTTACCTCGAAGCACCCAAGCTCTTGCCCCATCTCCGGGCTGCGGTCGCAGCCACTTTACCGACCCCCGAGTGGATGGTTCGCGATTTTCAGGAGGCCTCGAAGGCTGTCGCGTTGGGAGACAACGCACAGGCCATCGTTTTGTTCCGCCGCATCCTGGAAGATGGTAAGGAACGCCCTGTTCAATTGAAGGCTCGCGAGCATCTGGCGACCTTGGAAGCTCAAGCGGATAATCGGCTCGCCCATGCGAAACGGATGGAGGACCAAGGCCAAAGCCTCGAGGCGATGGAGACTTTTGTTGAGATTCTCCGCAAGTACCCCGGAACGGCAGCGGCGACTGAGGCGAAAAACCTGCTCGGTGCGGCACCCGGCCAACTGTTGAGCCGGGAGAAGCCCCGGGAGCGTCGAGCCGCCGAGTTACTCGCCGAGGCGCGCACTTTCCTGAAATCGCGGGACTTCTGCCAATGCCTGGAGCGTTGCGATACGTTGAGGAACGTGTATGCTGGCACACCGGAGAGCGATGAGGCCGAGAAAATGGCCGCACTCATTCGCGACAATCCCGAATGGCTCGCGGATGCTTGCCAACGCATGAGCGAGCGAATTGCAGCCATGCACCTGGCGTTGGCCGAGGCATGGCTGAAGAAAGGGAATCGCTCAGAGGCCGTCACAGCCCTGGAGCGGATCGAGAAGTTGGCACCAAGCAGTGTCGCCGCAACGTCCGCTCGCAACAAGCTGGCGGAGATTCAGGGTACCCCTGGAGTGCCGGCCAACTTTAAGCAGCCGTGACCGACTTCACGCACTTGGCGACGCGGTCGTCTCGCGGCGGGTCAAGGCGTCGATGATAGCTTGGTGCAACAAGCCATTGCTCGCAATGAGTCCGCCACGCTGCTTATTGTCCGGAAGGCCGTACTGTAGCGGTTCGCCTGAGAGCGTCGTGACTTTACCCCCGGCCTCTTCGACGAGGATTTGCCCTGCACAGACGTCCCAGTCGTTGAACTCGGGGTAAGTGTTGACATAAGCATCAACCTCTCCCCGCGCGACCAAGGCGAGCTTCAATCCGGCGGAGAATGTTTCCACGACTCGGGCTGGTTGCAGCAGGGAAACCGTCGGTGCGGACCGTGCCGACTTCGATCGGCTTTGGGTCAGTGTGGATGATTGCAACGATCGGGTCTGGGTCACCCAGCAACGGCCGAACGGGCCGTCCGGCCCCTCCCCGTGCCAACAACCCTGCGATTCCTCGGCGAAGACGACCCGGTTGGTGGCCGGGGCAAGCACCAAACCCAACCGGATTTTGCCCCGAACAACGAAAGCGATCATCACGCTGAATTCGCCGTTTTTGATCGCGAAACCACGCGTCCCATCGATCGGATCGACGATCCAAAGCCGATCGCCGTGTCGGGGCGCTCGGCTCAATGTTTCGGTCACCTCTTCCGCGCACAGAGCGTCGTGGGGAAATTTTGCATGAAGCCCTTGCAAGATGATCTCTTGGGCAACTCGATCGGTCTCGGTGGAGATGCTTGACGGTGCATCGGGGAGGGGATCGCGCTTCCGGTAGTCTTCCTGAATCCTTCGGGCCGCTTGCCACGCTATCTGAAGCGCGACGTTCAACTCCTCAGACCGCTGCATGATTCTCCCCAGAGGGATCAGACTGCCTCAGCCGCCGCGTAGAACTCCATATAGTACAGATGGCGGTACAACTCGTCATCCCGCAGCAATTCCCGATGTTCGCCCTCAGCAACCAATTTCCCGTCCCGAATGACGAACACGCGATCGGTCGATTTCAGGGTCGATAACCGTCGTGGGAAAAAGATCACCGTTCGATCGACGAGTATCCGCGCATACGCATCGTCGAGGAGTTTCTTCGTCTTGTCGTCAAGTTCCTGCGGTTCCTCGATGACCAGCAAGGCCGGATCACGGAGGACGGCCCGGGCCAAGGCGAGGCGGAACTGTTGACCGGCATCGAGTGAGTGCCCCAAATCGCCAATCCGAGTCTCATAGCCGTAGGGCAATCGTTGGATGAAGTGATGGGCATGCACGAGCTTTGCCGCTTCAAAAATCTGCGGCAGGGAGAAGCTGGGATCGCCGCACCCGATGTTGTTGAGAACGGTATCGTTGAAGATGTACTGATCGCGCATCACCAAACCGACCTGCATGCGCAGTGAATCCAACGTCACCCACCGAATGTTTTTTCCATCGATGCGGACTTCTCCGCTACTGGGGTCTACGAACCGGGTGACTAACGAGGCGATCGCCTGGCGCTCTGAATGATCCAGTCCCACAAAGGCCACTCGTTGTTTCGCGCCAATGGTCAGTGTGATCTGATCCAACAGTTTTTGACCCGAGCCAGGCTCACGAAGACTTACCTGGTCGAACTCCAAACGTCGGGACAGCGCTTTGAGGAATTCCGCCCCGACGACCTGGCCCACTTCGCCGCGACGATCGAGGAACTCGAAGACAATGGCCGCACTCTCCGCAGCACGACGAAGCACTCGACGCTGAGCAAGCCATAGGT
>JAOAAM010000783.1 GCA_026418875.1 Gemmataceae bacterium
GTACGAGGGCATCCCGGACCCCTCTCGTGCCTCGGAAATGTTGCAAAGGCTTCGATCCGAAATTAACGGTTTGTCGAGTCCAAACCGTTCGTCGGACGCCATCGATCAAATTCTCGATTTGCTGCAAAAGAACGACCTCGAGGGGCTGCAAAAAGCGCTCAGCGATCCCCGGGTACAGGAACAACTCCGACAGACTCGGCCGGACGATCCGGACTTTCGCCGACGGATTGAAGAGAAGGGCCGACGCATGGCCGAGCAGGGACAGAACTTTGACGCGGAGAAGTTGCAACAGTTGTTGCGAAACCTCCAGTCCCCGCGACCCGGCTTGCCGCCGTCGCCGTTGAACCCTGTTCCCGGCGGACCGAACGCGCAACAGCCGCGTCCGCTAGTTCCGCCGACGCCTCCGAGTGGTCCCGATGCGATGCCCCCCCTTCCACCGAGGCTGCCACCCCCGGGCAGCGGCTCGGCCGAGGACTCCAAGCCGTCCGACCGCTTTCGGGAATTCTTGGGCCGGGCGACTCGCTGGTTGCCTGAGAGTTTCCGACAGTCGGAGGCGGTGGAGCGGTTTCGTCAGAACCTGATGCGAGGCGAGGCAGAAGGTCGGGACCGAACGTTTCGATTGCCGGGGAATATCCGGCTGGGATTGGATTTGAACAAGCGGCTTTCGCGCTCTTTTCGCTGGGCGGAGAGTGCGTTGGGTCGAATTCGAGTTGGCCGCATGCCCTCGGTTCAGTTGCCGGACCTCAGCCGCTCCCCCAGCGTGCCCACCTGGGGCGGACCGGGCAATGTGAGCGGGTTGAAGTCCACAGGGCTGATCATTGGCTTGCTCGGGGCGGTTGTACTCGCCTCGCTGTTGGCTTGGCGTTTTATGAACCCAGAAAGCGCGGGAAACTCGAGCACCGTGGCCTCATCCCGAGCGACTTGGCCAGTCGATCCCCAGCGGATCGCCACGCGGGATGAACTGGTCCGGGCGTTTGACTACCTTACGGTTTGGCGTGTCGGTCCCATCGCGGCACCTTGGCATCATCGGCGCAGGGCACAATCGCTGGCCGAACTGGAGTCATCTCGGCGAACGGAGGCTTTTCGTCTAGCCGAGCTCTACGAAACGGCCCGATATGCCCCTCCCGACGAGGCTATCCCGGAATCCGCGATGACGCAGGCCCGAAAGGATTTGCTCGCCCTTGCCGGTGCCGAGGTTCCATGAGAGTCAACCACGCGCTTTGCTTGCTCGTGCTGATGTACCCTCTGGCAGCAAGCCGCGCCGCCGAGCCAGAGCTGCCGACACAAGGGAGAATCAGCGCGGAGGGAACCGACGGCTTTCGTGCCCTTCTCACCCAATCGGGGCTGACACCCATCGGCTCGGTCGAGCAGTTCCGCGCGATCCTTGCCGAAAACGGCGGACCTCAACAATGCCTGCTCATCTGGTTTCGAGGCGCGGACCGATTTGGCGAACCACTGCCGGACGGGATGGATCTACTCGATTTCGATTGGCGCTCCGAATTTGTGGATCGAGGCGGGGCGCTCTGGGTCGCGACGGATCAACCTCTCCCCGACCTGCTTCGGAGGAGCCTTGCTGCCGATGTATTCGACACCGTGATCCTCGCACGACGGATCGCTCCCCGTTACTCGAATCGCATCGAGTGCCCGTATGCGTATGGAGTGCCCGACGTCACACCCAACCTGTTTCAAGCTCGATCGGGCCGAGGGAGAGGGGGTGACGTTGGGGAGCCACCGCCACTCGCTGTCGCCACGAATCGCCCCTCCTACTTGATCTCGGCGCGAGATTTCACCACCGTGGGCGTTTTTCGGCGAAACGAATGGCGTTACCCGAGCAACATCAGCGAGCTCCGCGACTTGCCCTTCGCGCAGGTGATGGCTCATGATTCCGGGGGCAAGGTTCTGCTGTTGTCCGACCACAGTGTGTTCATCAACAGCATGTTGTTGCCCCGGGAGCCGAATGACAACCTCGCATTCGCTTTGAACTGTGTCGATTGGCTGACATCGACGCCTGCTGGCGGTCGTCGGCAATTCGTTTTGTTTGTGGAGAATGGGCACATCTGGCAGCCCCGGGACTATGATTTGATGCTTCGGGCCATGCCGCCGCCTACCCCCGAGAACGTGGCACAATTCCTCTGGGAGAATCGGCATCTGCTCTGGGAAAACTTAGACCTTGCCGAGGATGTTTTGGCCCGGCTGGAGGAGGATCGCGTCCTGGCCGAGGTCGAGTCCCAGGACTTATTGGGACAACTTTTGGTCGATCTGGTCTCGCCGCCGGCGTTGCGTCGAGCACTGTTCATTGCCGGAGCCGTGCTGATTGGCCTGATGGGTGGTGTGGCGTGGTAC
>JAOAAM010000029.1 GCA_026418875.1 Gemmataceae bacterium
TGGAACATCGCTTCCATGGCCGCGGCGGTTCACGGCCTGGGTGCCAACGACCGAAATGCCTGGTTCGCTTGATTCGTCGCGTTTTTGTTTTGGAGCGGGCCAACAACCATGCTGGTTCTTGGTTTCACGGGCTGGCGGCCAGGTCGGTGTTTCCCCCGTGCCCTTGGTCGGGATGAACGGGGAGTTCACGATGGGACTCGGCAGGTTGTTGCTGCCGGGGCGATGGCCGCAGAGGCATGGCGGCCGGATGCCCCGGGGCCGCACGGCGGTGGTCGGCGATGGTTTTTTCGTGACGAAGCGCTCCCGTTATATAAACACCTTTTTCGGCGCAAAAATTTTTCGCCACGGTCTGGTGGGAGCTTACCCTGTGACGGTGATTGCAGGCGTCGATGGCTGCCGGGGAGGCTGGCTGTGCGTTCTGAGGAACGGCAACGATGGACTCGTCCAAGCGACCGTCCTGGAAAGGATCGGCGACCTGTTGACGCTCTGCCCGCGCCCCGACCTCGTGCTGATCGATATGCCGATCGGCCTGCCCGATGCCGGTCCGCGCGAGTGTGATCGACAAGCCCGACGGCTGTTGCAACCCCCTCGGTCCAGCAGCGTGTTCTCGGCCCCGATTCGTCCGGCGCTGCACGCCCGGTCGTATCAAGAGGCTTGCGCCATCGGTTCGCGGATCGATGGTCGAAAGCTGACGAAGCAGCTGTGGGGGATTGTACCGAAGATCCGGGAGTTGGACTCGTTCCTCGGCGGCAAGGCGGCCCGTGCGGGCTGGATCCGCGAGTTTCACCCGGAGGTCAGCTTTTGGGCGTGGAATGGCCAGAAGGCCATGACGCACCGCAAGAAATCGGCGGCTGGCCGGGCGGAGCGCGAGGCGCTGATTCAAACTTATGCGGGTACAGGTTTTAAAGCGGCGCGTTCCCAGCTGCCGCGGCGGCATTGCCAAATCGATGATCTGCTCGATGCCTTCGCGGGGCTGTGGTCGGCGGAACGGGTGGTGACGGGTCGGGCTTTGGTTCTGCCGGTCGGCGCTCCGGTGTTCGACTCCCGCGGGTTGCGGATGGAGATTGTCGTTTGAGCCAATCGGCGGACCCGGCCAGCGTCGTCGATGCGACCGAGGCGCGAAGAGCCGTTCCTTAATCTCCCGACAGCGAGCAGGCCGACCCGTGGGCGGATAATCGAAGCGGCTTGCGGGTCGATCGCTTGATTCCTGGTCGGCACATCCAACACTGGGATGGTGCGGTGCGCCCTGGATGAGCCTTCCCGGCCCGGAGAGACCACCGACCGGGACGATTCGCCCGCGGCAACGGGGAGCCGAGACACCGGCCGGCACTGGTCTGGCCGAACCATACGAGCCATGGGCGACGGCGAGGTGGCTGCCGCCGCCCGAACGACGACACCGAGACGGAACATGCCTGCAAGAAGGTATTTGCGGCACGGCGATGCGGAAGCGGAGTCGTCAGGGAGCTAATGGTTGAAATGATGGAAAAAGTGGAAATGATGGAAAAAGTGGGCGTTACCCTGGAAGGTGGGAAGAAGATGCGGCGAGTGCGCCCCGCGGGCTGGCGGTGTGGAGCAGGGGCAATTACAATAGGACAATGATGTCCTATTTTGGAAGACGGACGCAGGTTTTGAGGACGAGGCGAAAAAACGCCTCGGGGCCTGGAGAGTTGGACTCCAAGCCCCGAGTGGATGATTTCGGCGACGAAAGCCGTCGGGCCATCAACGGCCCTTGCCCGCATCGGTGGTCGGCGGAGCCGCGGCGGCACCAGCGGGCGGGTTGGCCGGTCGGCTGTTGCCCGACGGAGCTTCAACCGGGGCGACGGCGTCGAGCGTGCCGTGGTCGTCGCCCGCTGCTTTGGTCACCAGCGCTTTGAAGACCGCATCGGCGGTATCTTGTCGCAGGAAGCGGACGCTGCCATCTGCCATCAGGATGTAAGCCCCCTTCTTCCCGCCGCCGTGATCGGAGACGAACGGCGCGAGGCTGTTGGTCTCAGGGACTCCTTGGATGGTGGCCCCGCCGCCCGAGATCCACGGCCGAGGAACCCCGGGAGGCACGGTGATCATGTAGATCGTCGAGGAGAGACCGTCGGGGACATCGTCCAGATTGGTGGGTCGGTCGTAGCCGAACAGTCCGAGCCGCTTGCGATTTTCGGGAGTGTCGGGCAAGTCGGCGGCATCCAAGCCAATCCCGGCGAGGCCGACGTAATGCGTCGCTCCGAGGGTGTACTCCGGCAGACTCGGCAGGCGAGCCACCCAGGAGGAACGCGGGTAAGCCGGATTCAAGAGTTCGGGCACCCAATTGGTTGCCGCGGCGAGGTTCTGCGGGGCGCGCCATGGTTTCTTGGTGTCGATATTGGCCCGAACTTCCGCTTTGCCCAGGAACGGCAGCAATTCGACCATCCAGCTGACCCGGGTATGCGGCGGCCGACGAACGAAGACGGCTCCCGATTGCGAGTCCTCGGTGGGGAAAGTACCCACCAGGGTTCGATTCTGCCCGCGGATCTGGACGGCGGTTTGAGCCAACTGGTGCCACCGTGGTTTCATCATGGCAGCAACCTCGGTCGTGCCCCGCAGCCGCATGGAAATCTGCTCCACCTCTCGGCGGATTTTCTGGTCGGTGTCGGGGTTCACCTCGGCGTCGAAGCCGATGTAGACCACTTTGCCGACACTCCAGGAACGCAGGTACGACGGGGCGATTTCTTCCTGAGGCGAGCTGCTTCCTGCTCCCCCGAGACCGCCGATGCGAGGGGCACCCCCGGCCGGTGCACCGCCGGGCCCGCCCGTGGCAACGTCTCCGCCATCGTCACCGCCACCGGGGCCGAGGGCGGCACCAGGGGCGGGACGCCCCCCTGCCGCTCCGGGAGCCGGGGCACCGGGCCGAGCACCACCCCCCATCATCATCCGTGGATCGGCACCGTAGCCACCCCCCATCGGACCGCCGCCGGTCGGGGCACTAAAGCCGCCTGGACCGGGCCGGTTCATCATGCCGCCCATCATCATCCGCGGATCGGCACCGTAACCGCCCATCGGGCCGCCGGGACCTCCCATGCCTCCGCCCATCATCGGGCCAAAGCCGGGACGGGGACCACTCGCGACGGCCCCACTGCTCCCTGCTGTGTTCGGCATCCCACTGCCGCTGGTGCTGAAGACTGTGTTCATCCACTTGCCCAGCATCCTCGCGGCACGATCCAACACGTCGCGGTGCAATTTGTCATCCAAGGAGCGGGCATCTTGTTCTTGCTTCAGTTCGATTCCCGCGATGCCGATGGCGCGTTGGACGCCGTCAACCTCCGACATCGAATGCAGGGCGAGACCGGCCGCCGTGACGCTCGGAAGCGGGATGAACGCTCCGAGAGTGGTGATGGTTCGCACCGCCTCGACCATCTTGCTGCTAAACGTTTCGAGGTCGATGCCGGCGCAGCTGAAGATGATCGGCTGACGCGCTTCTTCCAAGCGGTCGAGCATTTTCTTCAGATCCTGCGGGACGGTGAGGTAGGTGGCGCGATCGGTGTAGACCTGTCTCTTATACACATCT
>JAOAAM010000156.1 GCA_026418875.1 Gemmataceae bacterium
ACACAGCCGTAACACGGCCCTTCCGGACGAAACCAATGAACAAACCCGCCGATTCCCCCGCTTAAGACTTCGCCCAGCGTCCACGGTTTGCGATGCCGACGCATGAGGGAGTCGAAATGATATTTGGCGGGCTCGTTATCGACGGCACATACCCCCACATCAGCGAGCGATATCACCGCATCAAAGGCTTCCCGAAGGCTCGGGTCCAGCAGGTCGCCCTCGATCACGTCGATGCCGATTTCGGGGCGGCGCTCGCGGAGCCAGTTCTTGGCGAGTTGGGCTTTTCGCTGGCCGATCGCCGAGCGGGGAAACCAGTGCCGCTCCACATTGTGTGCCTGGTAAACGTCTGGTTCGACCAGGGTGATGTGGTCCACCCGCGGATCGAGTGCCAACAGATCGAGCACGGGCATTCCGCCCGAGCCAGCCCCGACTTGGAAGATCCGAACCATGCCGGTCTCACGAATGTGGGTGGTGAGCTTATGCGGTCCGAGGTTTACTTGGCCTCGGGCAAAGGCCACTCGCCCGTCTCATGCCAGATTTCGTAGCATGCGAGCCAACGCCAGGCCGCTTGGACGGCGAAGACAGCGGTGAAGCGAGCCGGATCCCAGCGATTCGAGGAGCGCGTCGATCCCTGCCGCCACATGCACAACGTCTGTCCTTCCAAGAGGTGCGGGCAATGCCGCAGCGGGGTCAAAACGCGGGTCTCAGGCGGCACGGTCGGGTAACCGGAGAGAAGCCGCGTCTCCAAGTCGTAGACGTTGTGCCCGGGTTTCAAGCGGTAGCGCAAGGCCAGCACGCTGCCCAGTGGCACGAGGCGGATGCGGAATTCGGGAGAGCGCCCGGCATTGTAGCGCTCGATGACGGGGATCTCCACGGTCAGCAGGCGACGCTTTCCCGCTTCGTTGTCTAGCAAACCCATGACCTATGGTTGGCCGTGACATGACCCGTGGCGGATGAACTCGCAGGCCCCACGCCCCTGCTAGTCCATCCGCGAACCAAATTCCTCGAACGAAGCCCGGCAAACGGTCAATAGTGGCAAGGAACGGATTTAATGGCGTTGATGACCTCTTCGTCGCTCACGTCGTCCGACGTTCCCACGAAGCTCGTGTCGCGACGATCCATCAACAGGGCCGTCCCGGACTGCACGTTGCCTCGAAGGGCATTCAAGAGTTGCTGTCGCTCGGTGGTAGAAAGCGGACGGAAGTCCATGTCGAACTCCTCTCGTTCTGAAAAACAACCTGACCAACGGCGGACACGACCGATCCCCTAACCGACGCGCCAACCGTTCTCAGGTATTCTCCTCGCTGGCCCAATTCGCCAGTAATTGATAAACCCCGCAGTCCACTCGTGGTTCACGACACTCAGCCGACCATGCCTCTCCACCGTGCGTCAGCAAATAGCGGACACCCTCTTTGGTCATGAGCGCTTGCAACGCCGGCCCCTCGACCAAGGGAACCGTCAACGCCAGTCCGCGCGGCAGGATGTCGAAGCGAAGCCGCGCTTGTTGGAACGCCAGGCGCTCAATTCGAGAGGCATGGTCTTCCAGTACCTCCCAAGCTGGTCGCAAGGGGGCCGCCAAGTCAGGCCCATCCACCACGGTCAGCGGGACTCGGCGATAATTCCGGTCACCTTCGCACAACGAATACCAGGAAAAACACAGCGATCCGCGGGTCAGCATGTTGGATCTGGGCTGTGTGATCTCCGTGTCTCCCTCGGATTGTTTGCGATCCGCAGTGCCGATCCCGAAGACTCCCTCGCGACCTCGAAGTTGCCCGACCCATTCGATGTCACCGCGATAATCCCCGTCGCTGGGGTGCCGCAGGCTTCCCGGATGGGTGTGAACCACACCCAGCATGGTCAGCCGCCGATCGTGTTGCCGCACGAAGCGGGTCGCCGCCGCTTGCACGGTGCTGCTGAAGCGGATGTGGGCCTCCCCAGCTTCCCGACCAGCCCCTGCGGGGATCGTGGCTCGCACCACCGCCTCCCGCTCCTCACGCCATCCCAATAGAACCCACCCCGTCTCTTCGTGGCCCCGATCGCTTCGGCGATGGAGTTCGTACTCATCGAAAAGCGTCTGAAGGACACCCGTCGTTACTGCGACTCGTTCCAACGGTTGATAACCCGTTGGCGGTGTTGGGGGCGATTCATCTCGGCCGGCAAGCGGAAATCGACGATCCTTCGGCACTCCGCCGCCCTGTTGCTCCAACCAACGGCGAAGTTGCCCCAACAACTCGTGCAACCAACGTCGTGGACCAATGGGCTTGTCTCCGGCTTCTTCGCAACCACCGTGTGGTTCGCTGATGTCCCATGCCGCTCTTAGCGATTGGTGAGGGGGCACGACAGGGCAGCTTCCTGCCGGCTCCGCTCGTCCGGCTCCTGGTTCAATTTCCGCCTCCATCATACACGTCGCGCCAAGGCACTTCAACCTAAGCCGATGCCTTTCTCGCCGACCCGCTATCGCAACGAACAGAGTTGCTCGTTTCGTCGAGTCCGATGGACGGATTCGTTTTGATCGATTCGTCGAGTCGGACCCATCGGTTGAATCCATCGGTCGGATCCGTTCGTCGATTCGTTTCGTCGATTCGTTTCGTCGATTCTTCTCGTCAATTCGTTTCGTCGGATCCTTTCGTCGGATCCTTTCGTCGATTCCGTTCGTCGGGTCATGTCGCGATGTCGAGGCGAGGAAGTCGATCGTGATCGAGAGACGAGGCCCACCGCGCCAAGGGCATCGGGATGAAATGATCGGAAAACATCCGCAAGATGTCCCGGCAGAGAGCCAGTTTTTCCGTGCCTCGCAGCGACATGGCTGGGAAAAACGATAATCGATCCACGTCGTCGCCGCCGAGAAAGTCGAGCGGATGCAAGAGCAGCGAGGGCGAGACACGAGCCACCCGGCACGCAACCAAGGCTGTTCGGAAGTAGGCGAGTGCGGCCGCTCGGCTGAACGTCGCCAGGTAAAGCAGGTAGCTCACGTGAATCGGTGCCTTGATCCAGGGCAGGGTGGTGACGGGGATCTCCAAAAGCGGTCGCGGCCTCGTCCGCCAAAGGTAGGGCGACAGCGGGCGTAGCCCGTCACTCCATTGGCCGAACAGCTGCCGCCGTCGAGCTTTCTCTTCCGAAGTCAACCGAGCCGTGGCGAAGTAGTAAGCCCGAGCCAGCGGCCCGATGTAGGTGGGAAACGTGGAGGCATCGTACAAGTAGCCCCGTCGTGCCAGCACTTGGAGTACTGTGGGAGACAGACTGAAGCCGGGGCCGCGGAATCCGCTCGGCCGCACTCCGACCGCTCGCTCGATGGCCTCCTCAGCCCGGGAAATCTCCGCATCGACCTCCGACTCGGTGTATAGGTGCAGCCAAGGCTCGTGCTGGAACGAGTGATTGCCGATTTCATGGCCGGCCCGCGGAATGCTCGGCAGGACGGCCTGGTGCTCCGGCATCACCGCATCCTGTCCCACGATGAAAAAAGTGATCGTCAGGCCCTCCTGCCGGAGAAAATCGAGGATGCGTGGCACGGCCATCCCCAAGTACGAGGGATAATCGGACCAGCCCGCGTCGCCGTGCGTCTTCAAGTAGGACCACAAGTTGTCCAGGTCCAACGACAGGGTGCCGGTCGGCCGGTGGTTCATGGGGCACGCTCCCAGAGAAATCGTGAATGCACGTTCGCTTCAGGCACTTGCTGCCGGCGACGGATCGATGGCTGCCAGGGCACGCTCCGCCAGTTGCACCGTTTCGTTCACGTTGAGTGTGCCGTGGATGATGTGCGAGGAATTGACCAAGAACAACTTGGGCAAGGAGGTTGTCATCGGGGGCACATGGTCGGAATAGCCCAGCGTCGACAAGGCGAAGACATGCCGGACCCGTGACAATCTCGCGGCCACGACATCAGCCTGCCGAAAGTCCGGGTACATTCTCCCCAGGGCTTGCTGGAAGCGGGTGAGGATGGCGTCATCGCTTTCCGTGAAAATGGGGTCTTGCGGAGCGACGTATTTCGGCAGGTAGATCAAAGAGTGCCCGCCGAAGTCGCTCGGATCAACGAGCGCCGTCATCTCGATCATGCCCGTGAAGGGAACCCAGGATTCGGTGATGTTGGTGACGTAGTAAGGACCAATAGGCCGTCGTAACAGCAGGGAAGCGCAAACGATACCCTGGTAGCGAACCTTTTGCAGTGCCTGGTGCTCGGCCGGGGTCAAGTCGGGGCACAGGGCGGAAGCGAGAGGGGCAGCCGTGGTCACGATGACTCGGTCAAAATGTTTTCGCGGACCACCTTTCCACTCCACCGTGCCATCTCCCACTCGCTGGACGGCCGCCTGGGTGTGGATGGTCACTCCGGCCTGGTGCAGCACTTGAGCGAAGCGTTCGAGAATGCGGGCATACCCGCCTCGGACGTAGCCGAAAAGCTCCTCTTTCAGCCCCGACCGTCGCGCGGCATACATCCGAGCGATAGTGGCCCAGATGAATGCAGCCGAGGTGTCGTGGTAGCTGTCGCCTAGCTTCGCCCGCAGCAACGGCAGCCAGATCTTCTCCACGGTTCGTGTCCCCGACCATCGACGGAGCCAGTCCACGACGGGGATCTTTTCGAGCGGACGAGGATCGCGGACGCGCGAGGCTCGAAGGATCGTGGCGGCCAAGCGTGCCTTGTCGATCAACCGTAGCGGCGGAAAGCGGAGGAACTCCCAGCTGTTTGACATGGAGTAGAACCGGCCGTCGGTGTAGAAACCAGTTCTGGTTCGCTTCCAGACGCACTCGTCCTCCAGTCCAAGCTCCGCTAGCAGTCGACGCAAGTGCGTGTCGGATAGCAGCAGGACGTGGTAATGACGGTCCCAAGTGACGGGACCGATTTGCCAAGCCGCGGCCAATCCGCCGATGTCGGGAGCAGCTTCGAAGATGGTGACTTGATGCCCGCGTTGCCGTAGCCGCCAAGCCAAGGTCAGCCCGAGCATGCCGCCGCCAATGATGCCGTACTCTGCCATGATCGCTGAAGCTGCCCGGTTCCCATCTTGCCATGTTGCCGGGTTGGCCGACACATCGGCCCCGCTTGGCCCCGCTCGGCCCCGCTTGGCCCCGCTTTGTTCGGCCCAGAACCCCGATGGTCGAAGGGGGAGTTATCCGGCGGTGTGCTCGATGACTGCCCCTTGATCCAAGGAATACTCTCGCTGGCATTCCATGCAACGAAGGGACAGCGAAGGCGGCGGGGCGTCCTCGAATCGAGAAAGGAG
>JAOAAM010000163.1 GCA_026418875.1 Gemmataceae bacterium
GTCGAGCCGGAGCCGGAATCGCCCCCCCCGGTTTACTCCCAGCCGCAAGCCGCCGTCGAGGAAGCCCGGATTCCCGCCAGTAAATGTGCCGTGACCGCCATTGCCAGTTGGCACGCCTGCCTGACTCAAGCCCTGCTCGACGATCCGAAGGGATTCGACCCTGGATTCACGACCGTCTTGGTGTCTCTCCGGGTGGTGGCAGGAATCTTCCCGGAGATGTTCCGCCCGCATCGATGGAACATCGCGCGATCGCCGGAGTGTTTGCTCTGTCGGCCGCCCGACCGCGAAATTGCCGCGGAGGATCTCGATGGGGCCCTTCACGAAGCGCTTCAGCGCCTGGCTCATGAGTGAGATCGCCTCGATCGTCGCCAGCCGACCGTCGACCCAAGCGGTCCACGTCGGCTACGAGAAAGCCGGTCGCATCCTCTTCGACTCGGCCGTCCCCTGGAACGCGGACGCCGTCCTCGTCGAAGCTGCCGTGCGCTCCGCGACCCTATGCGTGGCGAAATCCGATTTCACGATCCGGCTTCCTGGCGAAAGCCCCATTCCCGCCGAGAACATCCGGGTCGAAGAAGGCGGGTATCGCCACCGGCTCTTCTTCCGCCTGCCGGTCCCCCGCGAATCGCAGACCGCCCTCCTGTTCATCCACGATCGATCGCTGGGCAGTTTCGAGATTCCGATCCTCTCGGAGAACGACTTCCTCACCGGCCTGAGCATCGATACACCCACGATCTTCGTCACGATGGGATCGAAACAGGTCAACTGCCAGACCTTCGTGTCCACACAGGGTCAGGGCATGACCGTGGTCGCGTTGCTCCGCAGCCGGTCGATCCACTTGGCTCCCTTGGCCAGCCTGCCGCTCGAAGCGTGGTTCCAACGCGAAGAAAAGCCGGAGCCGAATTGGATTGCGCCGATCGTTCTGGCTGGCTCGCAATTGCAGACCAAGCAAGCGATGGTTGCGGTGAAGCCGCCCAAGCCCCTCCGCTACACCGGGACTTGGCAAATCACCTGGCGATGGGGCAACCACGAGCTTTGCCGTCATCGGTGCCGCATCATCTCGCAGAAAGCGTTCTGTCGCTCCTTGCGTGTGTCGGACACTCGTTTTGCCGTGTTGGATCGCCAAGGGCGGTGGAGCCTCCATCGCCAGGTTCCGCCGATCGGCGCCATCCAACGACTCGGGCCATGTTTCGTGCTGAGCAGCCAGGAACTGGGAGCGGCAGGTTTGTGCTCGTTGCAGGTGCACGCCCTTGTCCCCGGGGCCGAGACTCCGCCGTTGCTTTTCTCCCAGGATTTTTTGGTGCAGGATGGCCTGAACCTGTTTGTTCCTGGGACCGTCGCTGCGGAAGACCTGATGCACATGATTGGCTTTGAACTGCGGCTGCGAGACCAACGGCTCTGCGTTTTGCCGCTGTCGGCCGTTCCCACCGCAAGTTTCAACAACGAGGGGGGCTTTCGGCCGGCACCCGACTTTCTCTGGACTTCGGCCGCCGACGAGGAACTCATGGAACGACTGACCCGATTGATCGATCGACGAGCCACGTAGAATACTCACAGGCAGCATCGCCGAACGACGAACGACGGCGTGGACCGCCTCCCAGCGAACGGGCTTCCCAGTCATGGACCTCAGCGACATCCTCGACCAGTTGGCGGAAGACCCGCAAGCGTCGATCGACCTCGCGGAGGCGGCCCTGTGGATCGCCCGCGACGAGTATCCCCGTTTGGACATCAACGCCTACTTGAGCCGACTCGACGGCCTAGCCCATGAAGGCCGGCGTTACCTCGGCCGAACCCTGGAATCGAAAGTCGCGGGATTGTCTTCGTACCTGTTCCACGAACTGGGCTTCCACGGAAATCATCAGCATTACTACGATCCCCGAAACAGTTACCTGAATGAGGTGATGGACCGCCTCACTGGCATCCCGATCTCGCTTTCGCTGGTCACCATGGCCGTCGGTCGACGGTTGGGGATGCAGATTTCGGGAGTCGCCCTGCCGGGACACTTCGTCGCCATGGCGATCGAGCGGGAACACCGAATCGTCTTTGACCCATTTCATGGCGGGGTTTGCCTCACCGCCGCCGACTGCGAGCGACTGGTGCGTCAAGCCGCGGGCATCGAGATGCGGATCGAAGTGGCTGAACTGGAACCTGCCTCGCCTGCTGCCGTGGTGACCCGCATCCTCAACAACCTGAAGGGCTGTTACCTGCGCCGGGGTGATTTTCCTCGAGCGATTCGCGTGATCCAGCGCTTGCGTCAAATAACCCCTCGGGACTTCGTCCAACTCCGCGATCTGGGTGCATGTTGGATGCAGATGGGGCGACCGGGCCGGGCGATTGATCACCTCGAGCTGTACTTGGAACTCACTCCAGTCGGTGAGGATCGCGAAACCGTCATCAAACTGCTCAACCAGGCCCGCAGCGAAATCGCCCAATGGAATTGAGCCGCACGCGGAAGCCTATCCCTCGACTCCGCAGACGAACTGCCGGTAAAAGCGCTCATAGTTCCGACACACCATGTCGCGGCTGTGGCTGGCGGCGACCCGCCGTCGCGCTGCCTCCCCCATCCGTCGCCCTGCCTCCGGGTGCTGCACCATGAACTCCATAGCCCGTGCCAAACCACATTGTCCCATTGGGAGCCGCAGCCACAGCGCAAATCCGATCTGCCGCTAGACCATCTTCAACCGTATAGGTCACCCATGACCTGTCTCTTATACACATCT
>JAOAAM010000170.1 GCA_026418875.1 Gemmataceae bacterium
GATGTGTATAAGAGACAGGTCTATGATCAGGACCGCCTTGCCTTCGTCGACACCGAAGCCGGCCGGGTTGTGGCATCGCTTGATGTCGCCGATGAACCTTACGGCATCGTGGCGGATGCCGAGGGGCGTCGCGCGTGGGTCACTCATGACTACCCTGGCGTGGTTTCGGAGATCGACCTCACCTCACGCCGAGTGGCACGCACCATTCCCGCGGGTCGGTTTCTTCGTGGAATCGCGCGATCGCCGGATGGTCGCCGACTATACGTCACGGAATACTACTCGGCGAAAATGCACGCGGTGGACTTGGCCGAAGGCAAGGTCGTGGACACCTGGAGCGGTCAGTCTCGCGACAACCTGAGCCGTCATGTCGTTCTTCACCCCCGGCGGCCGAAAGCCTATCTTTCGCACATCCGCTCCATGACGGACGTCATCAGCTCCCGCGGCTCGATCTTCCCGCATCTGACGGTGTATACCCTCACCGCAGCGAATGATTCGACGGGTCAGCCAGTCAAGCGCCGCACATCCTTGGCCTTGGACACCTACAACAACGTCTACGTCGTTACCAACCCTTGGGAAGCCGACATCTCCCCCGACGGTCGGCGACTGTACACGATCTACGCGGGCACCGACGACGGCAACATCTCCACGGTGATCGACGATGACTACAAGGAGATCGAGCGATGGGGCGAGCCGATCCGCTTGGGAAAGAATCCGCGAGCCATCCGAGTCAGCCCGGACGGGCAAATCGTGTATGTCTACAACGCGCTGGATTTCGCTGTCAGTATCCACGACGCGGACATGAAGCGGTTGGCCGTGGTTCCTGTGTGCGACCCGCCCAAGTCGCCGGAATGGGTTCGTGGGAAAATCCTGTTCAACTCGGCAAAGCAACCGATGACGAACGCCCGTTGGGTGGCTTGCTCGTCGTGCCATCCCGATGGCGGGCACGATGGCCGGGTCTGGCATAATCCCGAGGGGCTGCGTCGAACGACGGGGCTATGGGGGCTGGCGCATACGCATCCTTTGCATTGGTCGGCCGACCGCGACGAGGTGCAAGATTTTGAGTTCACCATCCGTGGCAAGTTGATGTCCGGCCGCGGACTTTTCGACGGTCCCATCGCGCACAAAAAAATCGACGAACCGACCGAACTGAGCGAACACTTATCGGGTCGGTCCAAGGACCTCGATGCCTTGGCGATCTACTGCAACTCGTTCGAGTTCACTCTCTCGCCGCACATTCCCGAACCGGGCAAGCTGAGCGATGCGGCCCAGAGGGGTAAGGAGATTTTCTTCAGCCGGCAAACGCGGTGCGCCGAATGCCACTCCGGCCCGTATTACACGGACAGCAGCTTGACCAAGCCCTATCGGCTTCATGACGTGGGCACCGGCCAAGATGACCCGTCCGAAAAGATGGGACCTCGCTACGACACGCCGACGCTGCTCGGAGTGTACCGGCTCACTTCGTTCCTTCACCATGGCAAAGCGAAGTCTTTGCGCGAGGTGCTGACCACCTTCAACAAAAACGACCGCCACGGCGTTACCAGTCATCTGACCGAGGCCCAACTCGACGATCTGGTCGAGTTCCTGAAATCACTGCCCTATGAAACTCCGCCTCGGGAGACGCCCAACACGGTGCCATATCGTGTCCAATTCACGCGCAGCAGCAAACGAACGATGGAAGCGACGGGAGGGGAGATGGGATTGACGGGGGATACTCAGCGACAGAGGGAGGAAACCAGGCGTCGATGAATGTCGGAATTCTTGGAGGTGGGCAACTCGGGAAGATGCTTGGTTGGACTGGCATTCCCTTGGGAGTTCGCTGCCGTTTTCTTGAACCTGATCCAGACGCCCCGGCGGGCGTAGTCGGCGAAGTGGTCCACGGAAGCTTCCAGGCCCCTGAGGTGTTGTGCCAGTTTGGCCAGGGCCTTGATGTCGTTACTTACGAATTCGAGAACGTCCCGGTTGAAGCGGCGGAATTTCTTGCTCGTCGCCATCCGGTATTTCCTCCGCCGCTCGCCTTGAAGGTTTCACAGGATCGACTCGCCGAGAAACAATTCGCCCAGGGGTTGGGAATCGAAACGCCGGCCTTTGTTCCGGTTGGCTCTCGAAGCGATTTGGCCGCAGGGTTGAAATCTCTTGGGCGGCCCGCCGTCCTCAAAACACGTCGCTTCGGGTACGACGGTCGCGGGCAATGGCTGATTCGCACCGATGCGGACGCCGATGCCGCCTGGGCTTCGCTCAATCACGTCCCCGCCATCCTCGAGGCCTTCGTGCCCTTCGATCGGGAACTATCCATTATCGCCGTCCGCTCCCGGCAGGGGCTGATGCGTTGCTACTCGTTGATCGAAAACCGGCACGAGGGGGGGATTCTCCGACAGTCGATCGCCCCCGCGCCGAATCTCGCTGCAACGTTGACCTCGCAAGCCGAGGCAGCGGCGCAAGCGATCTTGAGCGAGCTTTCGTACGTTGGCGTTTTGGCCATCGAGTTCTTCGATGTCGGCGGACGACTTCTGTTCAACGAAATGGCTCCGCGCGTTCACAATAGCGGGCATTGGAGCATCGAAGGAGCCGTCACGAGCCAGTTCGAAAATCACCTGCGGGCGATCCTCGGCTGGGAGCTTGGCGAGGCGGCGAATCGTGGCGTCTCCGCGATGCTCAACCTGATCGGCACAACCCCGCCCGTCGAGCAACTCCTGCGGGTTCCGGGTGCCCATGTCCACTTGTATGGCAAAGCTCCCCGGCCTGGGCGGAAGCTGGGTCACGTCACCGTGATCGCGGAAAGCAACGACGAGTTGCAACAGCGCTTGGGCACGCTGCGGGAGATCATCGCGTCACAGGACTTGCACCAAGCGGCTCATCAAGCCGAGCAGACGAGCACTCCGTCCTGATAGACGGCTCGCACGAAGAGTTGCGGGTCGAGGATGACGAAGTCCGCACGTTTGCCGACGTCGAGACTTCCAAGGTCGTGGTCAACCCCCGCGATTCGCGCCGGGGTCAGGGTGGCCATGCGGATGACTTCGGGGAGGGGCAGACCTGTCGCCGCGCGCATGGTTCGTACGGCGTGATCCATCCCCATGACGCCGGAGGCAAGTCCCGTGCCGTCCAATGTCAACCCTACGCCGTCACGCTTTTGCATCGGTTCGCCGCCGTCACGGGGGCCGAAAATGTATTCGCCATCCGGCATGTCCAACGCACGATTGGCATCGGTGACGAGGGCCAGTCGATCGGGACCCTTGATTTTCGCTGCCAAGCGGAGCAGTTCGGGGGCGAGGTGCTTGCCATCGGCAATGACTTCGGTGGTCAGTTCATCGAAGAATAAAGTGGCTTCGAGAACACCGCCTCGCATGGGGTAGTTTTGCGATTGTCGCAGTCGTGCCCGATCGGACATGGCGCAGAACAGGTGATCGACGTGCCGCACGCCCCATTGGATCGCCTCGACCATCTGCTCGAAGGTGGCGTGGGAGTGTCCGACGTTGAGCCGAACGCCCCGAGCGCGACAGGCCGACGCGAACATTTGGGCGCGAGGCAATTCCGGGGCAATCGTCGCGGTGCGGATGGCATCGGCGAAATGCAACAGTTGCTCGACCTCGGCCGGTTCCGGAGGACGAAGGGAGGCCGCGGGGTGGCAACCGCGGGCCGCTGGAGCGAAATACGGCCCGTAGAGATGGGCACCCAGCACTCTGGCCCCGTGATTCGGTTCCGCGTCGTCGGAGGCCGATGCCGAAAACCGGCGGCACAGCGACAAGAACTCCCGGATCTGTTCATGCCGAGCGACAGTCGACGTGGGCAGCAGACTGGTCGTTCCGTGCCGCACATGAGCTTGAAGCACCGTGCGAAAGGCTTCCGCGGTCGCATCCATGAAGTCCGCACCGTCGCCACCGTGAACGTGCAGGTCCACGAAGCCTGGGGCGAGAAAACATTCACCCACATCCACGCAAGCCGCTGGTGTCCCAGGGAATTTTCCTTCCCCCCAGGCGGCGATTCGGCCCTCTTCACAGCGAAGCCAGCCAGCCACCAAGCGATCGGGCTGGACCAAGACCGCGTTTTCAAAAACGGTGTCCGGACCAGCCGGCATCACGTCGTGAACCACTAATCGGCCTCGATTTTGTGCAACGTGGTGAAAATGTAATCGCGGACCTCGTCCACATCGACATTGGTCACCAGCTCGACATTGGGACGATGCGTGGAGTTGGGCCGCGGGTCAAACAGGCTCATCCCCCGAGTCAGTTCGCCCCGGGTCTCGATGTCCACGTAAATCGAGCGCGAGGTCAGTGCGTGGGGCAGGACCAGAACGGCGACTCCCATCACGTCTTTCATGTGGAAGCCCTCGATGCCGTACAAGTTCGACGTCGCCCGGATGCCGAAGGGCACGATTTGGCGAAGGAACCGGGAGACGCGGCAGGTCGGTGCGGGCAATTCGAGCAAATCGGACGGAGAGAAAATGATTTTCCGCATCACGTCCAGCGGGATGAGAGTGATCGGCATGCCAGAATGCAAGATTTCGCGGGCCGCCTCCGGATCGCAGTAGAAGTGGAATTCCGCTGCAAGGGTCGCATTCCCCGGGTCGCGCCAGGCACCGCCTAACACGATGACACGACGTACTCGTCGAGGCAGGCTC
>JAOAAM010000229.1 GCA_026418875.1 Gemmataceae bacterium
GATGTGTATAAGAGACAGGTCGTGGACAATCCGAATCTGGATCGACGCGAAGGGAGTGCGGGATACTGCGTTTTCGGCAAGGTCATCGAGGGCATGGACGTCGTGGATGCGATACGCTCCGTGCCCACCCGAGATGTGCAACGAGGGGGCCGAATCCTCTGGGAAGCTGTCCCGGTCGAGGACATCGTGATTCGCTCAGCACGGCGATGGACGAAGTAAGCAGCACACAAATATCAGGAGATTCGGGAAATGAGGAGACTCGCAGTTTTCGCCTCGTTATTGGCGTTCCTGATCGGCAGCCCAACAGCCCTAGGGGAAAATCCGATGGTCATCATGGAAACGTCCAAGGGGACGATCAAGATCGAATTGTTCGAGGACAAAGCACCCATCACCGTGAAAAACTTCTTGCAATATGTCGATGACGGGCATTACGACGGCACGGTATTTCACCGGGTGATCGCGGACTTCATGATACAAGGGGGTGGCTACGACGAGAATTATCGGCAAAAGCCGACCCGCGAACCGATCAAGAATGAGGCAAGTAACGGTCTATCGAACAAGCGCGGCACGATCGCCATGGCACGCACAAGCAACCCGGATAGCGCAACGGCTCAGTTTTTCATCAACACGGTCGATAATGAACGTCTGGATCGCAGCGAGACCAGCGCTGGTTATTGCGTGTTTGGCCGAGTTGTCGAGGGGATGGACGTGGTCGATGCCATCCGAAAAGTCAAAACCTCCCGCACGCGGATCAGCGAGGGCCAACCGGATGAGCCGGTGGTGATTAAATCGGTTCGGCGAGCTAAGGCCAACTGACGATCGATTGTCGAGGCACGAACCACCTCAGCCCGTCACGCTGGGCGTTGTTCGTTGGGTTCCGGAATTGACCAATTGACGCGGAAAAGGGGCGGTGGTTAACTAGGTGCGGGAGGAAGCAGGAGCCGGAAGTCATGTGGGCCGACGTGCTGTGGACAGTGGGCGGAATGGCCTTGGCCTTCGTCATCGGTACCTTCGTGGAGTGGGTTGTCCACTACTTAATGCATCGCCGGATCTTGTTGGGCAAGGTACACTCGTTGCACCATGCCGAGGGGACGGGCCAAGGCTGGTTCGGCGAGTTCTTGGTCTATTTTCTGCCGGCGCTGCCGTTCATGATCGGTTGCTTGTTGATCGCGTGGCTGGTTTTGGACATTGTTTGGTTTGGGGTGGGGATGGTGATCGGCGGTTCGCTGTACGCCGCATTCGCCGCTTACGCTCATCAAGTGCAGCATGAGCGGCCGGAGTTGACCTTCTGGATGCGCCGCCCTGTTCACTACATCCATCACGCCCACAACATGTGGCACCACAATTTCGGTATCTCGTTTGACATTTGGGATCGGGTCTTCGGCACTTATCGGCCCGTGGAGTATCGACCGTCAAGGCCGATCCGACCACTCGACTTCTTCCGCATTCATTGTTTCTACTACCCGCCAACGACCGACGAAGCGAACCCGCTGCCGGATGCCCCGCCCCCGCCGCCGGACCCATCCCAGCCAACGATCAGCGGAACCGTATCGCAGGCGAGCTGACGTCAATCCTCGACCGGCTCAATCGTGGCAGACATCGACCCCTTGCTCCGCGGAAGCAGCGGATCCGGGCCAAAGGCGTGGATTTGGTCACGCTTCAGTTCGGCATGTTCCAGCGTCGTGGTGCAGACGATCACCCGACCCGTCTCGTGTACCTCCAGGGCCATCAGAAACCCCTTTTCCTCAGGGTAGCCGAAGAGTTGCTTCAACATGCGGATGACGTAATCGAACGTGTGGTCATCGTCATTCAAGAGAATGACGTTGTACGCCCGGTATTTGGGGCGTTGCACTTCCTCCGTGGGTTCGAGAACGGGTTGGGTTGAGGTGATTCCACTCATGGTCATCGTCAACCGATCCGGCGTCGTTGACGCCGCCCCTGAACGAAGCTCTCCATCAGGTAGTGGCCGAGGTCGCCGGCGTGGCAATACGCGGCGACACCACGGCTTTCCCGAGCCATCTGATCCACAAAGTTTTTCAAGTCGAGGTAGAAGGAGTCCTCGATCAAGGCGACCGTACTCAGGCGAATTCCCGATTCCCGGCATCGCCGCACCTCGTCGAGCGTGAATCGAGCCGTGCGATCCGATGGCGGATAGGCCAACACGAGTTCTCGCCCCTCCACATGGGCCGTCGGTTCGCCATCCGTCACGCAGATGATCTGCTTGTTACGGGACGGATCCCGAGTCAGCAATCGCCTAGCGTATTGTAAACCAAGCTGGATGTTCGTGAAATGTTCCGGTACGAACGCCGGTGGCCGGTCGATCGGAATGCGTAAGAAGACCCGATGGTCAAAAATGCTGACGGGTTTCGGTCCGGCCCGCAACAATTCCCGCTCGGTGAGCGGCGAGGCAAATGTGAAGAAGCCAATCGTTCGCAGCGAATCGCCGGGGAATCGGCTACGGATGAGGGCGTGCAAGGCAAGGGCAACGCGCTTGGCCTGGCTGAATTTGCCGTAACGCGCCATCGACCCGCTCATGTCCAGGAGCAAGACCGTGGCACACGTGGTTTGATTCTCCATCTCGTGCACGACGAAATCATCCTCGGTGACACGCACGGGGCAGCCCCCACCTTGGCGGATCACCGCGTTGCGCATTGTTTCGTGCCAGTCCAAATTCGACGTCGAGTCGCCGTACTGATAGGGCCGATTCTCCTCGTGTCGGATCGAACCATCGCCACGCATCGGGCTGTCATGCCGACCGACGGAGCCCCGCCCGTGGATTTGGAAGAGGTCTGACAAGGCGCGATCTTGCAACCGACGCAGCCCTCGCGGGCTGACGGCCAAACCGCCCTCGTCGTCGCGTTCGACGTACCCGGCTCGAATCAGCTTTTGCAACACTTCTTGCAAGTCCGGGTCGTCGCGGTCGATCTGCCGGAGCAAGTATTCGCCGTGTTCCAAGAGAAGATCCGATACATGATCAAACAGCGACTCCGCATCCATCGGGACGAATCGCTGCTTGCCATCCCAACGAGTGTATTCAAATTCGGCCATGCTGCTCAATCTCGTTGGTTCTAACCCCGGACGATTCGATCTTCACACCAATTCAAAAGTCACAACGATTCGACTCAACCTGTTCCGAAGTTTAGGACGAGGGTTCCGCGTTGTTCGGTTGCGTTCGGACAGGTTGGGTCGCGAGCATCGTCGGTGTGGCCACGAATCGCTGAGATACGTTTGATTCGCCATCGGCGGTCCGGCCAAAGCACACCAAGGCAATGTCATCATTCTGGAATTGCCCCGAAGTGTAGCGTTGCAGTTCGGTGATGAGCTTCCGTCCCATCGCTTGGGGAGTGCGTTCCGTCGGGGGGCCTTGGGCAGCCGCCAAAATAACTTGTTTCACTCGTTCCAACCCGAATGGCTTGTTTTGAAGGTCCAACGCGTCGGTGACTCCGTCGGTGAAAACGAACACGGCATCGCCCGGCTCCAACGCAATCCTGCTCCATTCATATTCCGCGCCCTCCATCATTCCCAAGGGGAATCCCGCTTGGTCGCGACTGATGCCAAACTCGATGGCGTTTGTCGCCGATCGAAACACCAATGGCGACTCATGCCCGGCGCTGACCATCGTGATCGTGTGCGTCTCAGGGTCCAGCAGGCACGCCGAGAGAGTCACAAACCGATCCATCATCCCTGCGTTGAGCAATTGGTCGTTCAATCGGCCGATCGCCCGGTGCAACTCCGGGTGCATCAGCAGGCAGTAGCGGGCCTCAGCGCTCAGCTTGGCCATGAGCAAGGCCGCGGGCATCCCCTTCCCCGCCACGTCACCCAGGAGGATCACTTGTTTGCGGCCGTTGTCGTGCGCGATGAAGTCGTAGTAATCTCCCCCGACGCTCTTCGCGGCTTGGTAAAAGGCGTAAAACGCATAGCCCTCCACGTTCGGCAACGTGGCCGGCAAGAAGCTCCGCTGGACCTCTTTGGCCAACTGCTCGTCTTTCTGCCGAACCGCCATCTCGACCGCCACCTTGTGCAAGCGAGCATTTTCCAGAGCCACCGCGGCCTGGTTCGCCACCGCAACGAGCAGGTTCAGGTCGTCCTGTGTGAACGTCTTCTGACGATCTTGGCTGTCCAGTTGGATCAATCCGTACGTCGTCCCCTCTTGATTCATCAGGGGGGCGCACATCCCCGAGCGGATACGAAACTCAGCGATTGATGCGGACAGGGACATCTGGCTCCCCGACTGCGCATCCTCGAACAAGAGCGACTGGCCGCTGTCCAGCACTCGTCGGACGATCGACTTGCTGAAGCGAGCCGTCGTCTCGGCATTCGCTCGCCGGGTCTTGATGACCTTTGGGATCAGCACCTCCTGGCCGTCCCGCTCCTCTCGGATAATCACGAAACACCGGTCCGCTTGCTTGAATACGTTGAAGAGGATCTCGGCGATTCTTGGCAGCAGCGACTCCTCTTGCAGCGTTTTGTTCAAGGTGGCACTGACTTGCAGCAATGCGCGAAGCCGGTCCGATGGCTGGGCCTCGAGCAACTGCTGCTGGCTCATCCGACCGATCGACGCATGAACCGTGGAGGGGGTATCTGCGGCATCGTCGTCAAACTCCACGTCGGTCGCGTCGACCATGTCCGAGTTGAAAGAAAACAAAAAATCGCAAATCTTGATGCGATCGTTGTTCTTCAGCGGCGTTCGCTCGCGGATTTCCTGATTATTCACCCACGTGCCGTTCCGGCTCTCCAGGTCCTCGATGTAATACGTCTGATCCACACGCAGGATTTTGGCGTGTTGCCGGCTGACCGCATTGTTGGGAATGTGGATCTGGCAGGATTTCGGATCGCGACCGAGAATGAACTCGTCACCATCCAGACTGATCCGCTGCCCAGGATTCAAACCTTTGAGAATGGTCAATGAGGCCATGCCGGAACCTCGACAAAGTGGCTTCTCCGCCGGTGGCGAGTGCTCTCACCGGCACCCAGCAATTCTACCGTCTGCTACGGAGGACGTACAACGAATTCAGGCGTAAGCCCGCCGCATCCCCGCAGGCTGCCCATGCGGGCCTCCACCTACTCAAAAAATCCGGGGGCAGAGCCAACGAAAACGAAATAGCGGTTGTGCGAAACTGAAGTCGGATAAGACTGGTATTCACGACTGAGCTACCCGTGAACGATGAAGCCGCGTTGGTGTCTCGCTGCCTCCGGCATGAACCAGACGCGATGCGCGAATTGGTGCAACGCTTCCAGAACGACGTTTTCGCCGTCGCGTTCCGAACTTTGGGTCACCGGCAGGACGCCGAAGACGTCTGCCAGGACGTCTTCTTGCGTGTTTTTCGCAGTCTGCGCCGGTGGGACCCGACACGACCCTTGAAGCCTTGGATTTTGAGAATTGCCGTGAACTGCTGCCGCTCGAACTTTCGGAAACGGTCAAGGCGGCCCGCCAGCCACGAGTCGCTGGACAACTTTGCTGTGACGCCGCCCAAGGACGATTCGGCGGAACTTGCCCAGGAAATCGGTCGCGCCGTCGACCTCCTGCGATTTGACCACCGACTGGTCTTCAACCTCTACCACGCCGAGGGGATGCCCTACGATCAAATCGCCGAGGTCGTTGGCCGTCCGATCGGCACAGTAAAAACTTGGTTGCATCGCGCCCGGCTCGAAGTCTTTCGCCGACTGATCGAACGAGGCATGTTGGAAGATGGGACGCTGCTGAGCCACTCGCTCTTGAAGAATTCCAATGTCTCGAACACCGAATGATTGTCAGCGCTTCCTCAACGTAGTGCAGCGCTGCCTGGATGAGACGGCAACCTTGCATCCGAGCGAGCTCGCTCATACCGAGGTCTGCCTTGGTTGCCGCCAAATCTGGCAAGCCGCGCAACTCGTCGAAATTTTTCGGTCGGTGAATCAGCCCCCTACCCTACCCGACGACTTCGCAAACCGGGTGGTATTGCGCGCGATTGAAGGGACATCCGCCCAGCGAGGTCGGGAAAAACTATGGTTGATGCTTCGTTTGGCGTCGATTCTTGCGGTGTTCGTCGCAGCGTTGCAGGTTTTGCACTGGTCGGTCGGCGATCACGTAGCCAACGCACCACCCCCTCCGCGCGAGCCGATTTTGCCGACTGAAAGCGATCCACCATCGGACCCGGCCCGGTCCACGTGGACGGAACCTGGCCAGACGGTCCTGAACACCCTCCGACGGGCGGTGGACGAAGTACTCAGCCCCACGCGAGATTGGGACGTCGGAGCGATTCGCAATCCCACCTCGTCCGCGCTGAACGAACTTGACGGGGCAGCCCTGCGAAGATCGTGGGACAAACTGAGGTCGGGAGCTGAAACCGGTTTGGAGCCGATTGGCCGGTCCACACGACGAGCATTGAGCATCCTCACCCGCGAGTTCCTCCCGGAATCTGCCCGACAACCAGACTCTTGAGAATTGCAGAATGAACCGCTGTCAATGCCTGACATTTGTCGGTCTCTTCCTCGTCGCGATCGGGCCCTTGCGGGGTGCCCAACCGACCGACGAGGTTCTCGCACTGATCCCTGACGATGCCCATGTCGTCCTGATCGTCCAAAACCTCCGTGACGTTTGGCGAGAATCCGCGGCCGAGGAACTCACCGCCCGTCTCCAGGAAACCCTGCTTGACGACGACTTTGTCAAAGACACCTCTCTAGGTCAGTTGAAGCGAGGAATCGCGGACTTAGCCAAAGCACTCGGTGACGATGCGGGACGTTTACGTGACGATGTCTGCGGAGATTCCTTGATTTTCGTTTACCGTGGAGACTCCGCCGATGGAGAGCGAGGCGAGTACGGCCTGCTACTTACATGGTGCCGTGACGTGCGAGCCGCTGAGAAGATCCGAGAGCGGATCGATGCTGCCCAGAGAAAATCGGGCGAGCTTCGCGCCTTGCGGCGAAAACCCCACGGCAATGGCCATCTGACTCAGCGTGTCAAAGCACAGGGTGATTCCGACTTTCTGACGCAACTCGGGCCAATCCTGGCACTTTCCAATTCCGAAGCCGCCATACGCCAAACAATCGATCGCCGGCACGAGCCACGAGAAAATTCCTTCCGCAACCTTTGGAAGCGTGTCGGGGCATCTCACGATTTCATCACGCTTTGGCTGAATCCTCGTTCGTTCGACAGCGAGTTGATGCAACGGGCACAGACGGCACCCGAGGAGGAAAAACCATTTCTCGAAACTTTCGCACGTCTGTGGGCCGCGGTGGACGCGGTGACGGTATCGATCGACTGGTCAAAGGAAAAAAGCGTTGCACTGAACATCGCCTATCGACAGAGGGATTTGCCCAGGGCATGGCGTGAATGGTTGGAATCGCCATCCAAGCCGAGATCGACGCGCCTCCGCATGCCAGCGGACTGCTTGGCAGTCATCCGCGCTCCGGTCAACTTGCCGGCGATCCGCGATGTTATGCGGACGGTTTTGCCCGCCGAGGCTTGGAACGACCTGTCCGCCGCCGCTGAATCCGCCTTGCTGCCACTTTTTGGACAAAAACACACGAAGGAGTTCTCCTCGCAGTTCTCCACGCCTTGGACGCTGTTCGTCACTCCGCCCCTCTCGGACGATTCATGGTTGCCCGACGTGGCCTTGGCGATACCACTCGCCGAGACCGCAAATGCCCGATTCGAGGGGCAACTCCGAGATGCGATGGAAGCGCTCACCCTGTTGCTTCGACTTCGCCTCGGTGCCGGGCTGGAGGAACCGATTCAATCGGGCCGACGGGTTGGCCAAAATGGCGCGGAGATCCATTTTTTCCAACACGATGGTCTTTTCCCGAAGGGGCTGCAACCCGCGTACTCGGTCCAACAGAGGCACTTAATCTGGGGCACCAACCCGAAAGTCATCGAACGCTTGCGTATCGAGGACAACGATACCAGTGGTGCCGATGCTCCGGTGGTCGAAGCTCGCTTGGCCGCTCTCGCCAAAGTCGTCGGGAGCCGGGCCGAGGCTTGGTTCAAATTGCTCGGCGACGCGACAGACCCCTCATTCCCCGAGAATTTGCGGAGCCTGCGACGTTGGCTTCCACTCTTTGAATCGTTCGAGCAAGCCAACTTGCATTGGGAGGTGCGGGACAACCAGGCTGTCTCTTATACACATCTGA
>JAOAAM010000264.1 GCA_026418875.1 Gemmataceae bacterium
GATTTTGAAGGTGGATTGCCTGGGGCTGGGGATGCTGACGGCGATTCACCGATGTTTCGACCTGATCGAATCCTGTCCGCGGGAGAGTTGGCCGACGCCGCCGCCGGAGTCGCTGGGGTTGGCGACGATCCCGGCGGAGGATCCCAAGGTCTACGACATGATCTGCCGGGCAGACACCGTGGGGGTGTTTCAGATCGAAAGCCGGGCCCAGATGAGCATGTTGCCGCGGTTGAGGCCTCGATGCTTCTACGATCTGGTCATCGAAGTCGCCATCGTCCGCCCGGGTCAGATCCAGGGGAAAATGGTGCATCCGTACCTTCGACGCCGCTGCGGTCAGGAGCCTGTGGAATACCCCAGCCCCGAGGTCGAGTCGGTGTTGAAAAAAACGCTGGGGGTGCCGTTGTTCCAGGAACAAGCGATGAAGCTGGCGATGGTGGCGGCCGGATTCACTCCCGGCCAGGCCGACCAACTGCGTCGAGCGATGGGGGCATGGCGGCGGCACGGCGTGATGGACAAGTTCCGCGACCAACTGATCCACGGCATGTTGGAGCGGGGCTACACTCAGGACTTCGCCGAGCGCGTCTACGAACAGATTTGCGGTTTCGGCGAATACGGTTTTCCGGAGTCGCACGCCGCCTCGTTCGCCCTTCTGGTCTACGTCTCGGCCTGGTTGAAGTGTTATTTCCCGGCGGCTTTCTGTGCCGCCTTGCTCAATAGCCAACCGATGGGCTTCTACGCCCCGGCGCAACTGGTCGCCGATGCCCGTCGGCACGGGGTTGAAGTGCGGCCCATCGACGTGAACCACAGCCACTGGGATTGCACGCTGGAGGTCGAACCAGGAACAAGCCCCCCCACCGCTCCGCCGGCGCTGCGGCTGGGTTTGCGGCTGGTCCGCGGCCTGTCACGGACCGAGGCAGAACAACTGGTCACGGCACGGAATGGCGGGCCGTTCCTCTCTTTCGCGGACCTGGTTCGACGCACAGGCCTGCGGAGTGGCAGCCTGAAGCGGCTCGCCCAAGCCGATGCGTTCGGGTCGCTGACCATCCACCGCCGACAAGCGCTGTGGCAAGCCTTGCCTGAACGCGGCCCTCTCACACCCTGGGATCAAACCAACGTCGAAACGCCTCCGCCGGCTGATCTTCCCGCCATGTCGCTGTTCGCCGAGGTCCTCGCCGACTATCGCGCTACCAGCCTCACGCTTCGTCCGCATCCAATCAGTTTCCTCAGGCCACAGTTGCGTCGGCTCGGAGCTGTCCCCGCCCACACCCTCGCCGCCTTGAAGAACGACTCGCGGGTCAAGGTGGCCGGTGTCGTGCTGTTGCGCCAGCGGCCGGGCACCGCCAACGGCGTCACCTTCATGACGCTGGAAGACGAGACCGGCACGGTCAACTTGATCGTCCATCGCCGAACCTGGGAGCGATATCGCCGAGTGGCCCGCTCGGCCGTCGCCCTCATCGCCAGGGGACGACTGCAAAGCGATGGTCAAGTGATCCACGTTCTGGTGACTCAACTCCAGGACTTATCCGAGCAACTTGCCGAACTCGAACAGCGCTCCCGGGATTTTCATTAAAGTTGCCCTCTTCGGAACAGACGGATAAATCCTCATGTCTCGCAAACTCGCTGGTCGATCATTTCCGATAAGGAGAAGGAAGGCATGCGCCGGCGAAGCGGATGGCGTTGGCTGGCCCTGGCGGCATTCTGGTCGATCCTGACCGGTTGCGCCCCGGTTCCCTTCCGTCATCCCCCGCCGACATTGTCCATCCCGCCCGAAATTCCGAGAGGCCGGGTGGAGGCCCAAATCCAGACTTTGCCCAGTGCCCCGCCTGATGTCCCGACGGCGGCCACCGATCCGTTTCCCCCCGCGATTTACCGTGCCTTGACGGCTGCGGAGGTGCAACGGCTGGCAGCGATTCACGCTCCTGGGGCCAGGCTCCACGAGATGGAAGCGTCGTGGTCGAAACCCCATCCAGCAGGGAAATCGCCCACAACTCCCGCCCGCGAGCTTCGCCGGGCCATCCTCCTCCACACATCGCGCGAACTGCAAAACCGTGCCGCCGGTGCAGCCTTGGAGGCTTACTACCGTCTGGCCGAAGCCGAAGGCCAAACCGACTTGCTCGAGGAGACCATCACCCAATTGGAAACGGCCATCGCCGAAACACGGGACATGCTCGAACAACAACTCAAACCACCGGTGGATGTTGAAGTCTGGTTGCGCCAATTGCACCAATCCCAAGGCGACCGCTTGAAAGCGCAACTGAGCATCGAGGAGTTGAACAGCCGCCTGCGCCGCATGCTCGGATTGACCGCCTGCTCGGAGCGGGAGAGGATTTGGAATCCGGAACACTATGCCGTCAATGACGAGCCGATCGACATGGGTGCCGCGATCGGAATCGCTCTGCATCATCGCCCCGACCTGATCCTGCTCCGTCTGGTTATCGCCTCGCTCTCCCCCCAGACCCTCGGGCTGATTCGGGAGCAACTTCAGGCGACGTACCCCCTCCTCGCCGACAAGCCATCGGGACCGATGAGCGAACTCTTTGCGCCGCTCTTGACGATGTTGCCGGCCGGTCGGACCGAGATCGAACTTCGACGCGGTCAATTGATCGACTGGCTAAGGGAGCGTGAGGCCGCCGTGGTCGAGGAGGTCCGACAAGCCGTCACCGCCATCCGCTATCACGGTCGGGTAGCCGCGCTAGCCTGGCAGCGAGAGCGAAGTCATTTGCAGGCCCTTCAGGAAGCTCACTCCCGGAGGCAACAAGGTTTGGCTTCATTCGCCGAACTCGCGCAGAAGCACCTGGAATGGCTGAAGGCCCGCAGCGACGTGCTGCAAGAGACCATGGCCTGGTACATCGCTCGGGTCCGATTGTGGCAAGCCCAAGGACTCTTGGCACCCACCTGCGTTCCGCCGATTGCGAACCGGTAGTTCCCCCGATTCCTGCGGCGGCAGTCACTCGAATAATCGGCTGACCGACTCGTTCAAGTGGATACTGCGGATCGCATTCGCGAGCAACTCCGCCACGGAAACAACGTGGATTTTCGGCAAGCGTTTTTCCTCGGGCAAAGGGATGCTGTCGGTGATGATGACATGTTCGATGGGGGCCTGACGCAGGCGTTCGATGGCCCGTTCCACGAGGACGCCGTGGGTGGCACAAGCCACAACCATTCGTGCCCCGGCATCGCAGGCGGCTTGAGCCGCTCCGGCAAGGGTACTGGCCGTGGAAATCAAGTCATCGAAGATAATCGCCACCTTGCCACGGAGGCTCGCCCCGATAATGTTCGCCTGCCGCGTCTCCGTGTCGCTCAGGCGTCGCTTGTCGACGATGGCGAAGCCCCCCCCGATCTTCTTCTGATACATCAACGACTTTTTGATGTTTCCCTCGTCGGGGCTGAGGACGACAAAATCCTCCGAGGGGATGCCAAGCGATTGAATGTACGTTCGCAGGACGGGAATGGCGTACAGGTGATCGACGGGGATATCGAAGAACCCCTGGATCTGGGCGGCATGGAGGTCGAGGGTGAGGACGCGATCGGCACCCGCCTTGGTCACCAAGTCGGCGACGAGCTTCGCAGTGATGGGGACGCGGCCCTGGTCTTTGCGATCTTGCCGGGCGTAGCCGTAATACGGCATGACCGCCGTCACCCGTTGGGCGCTGGAGCGTTTGAAAGCGTCCAAGATGACGAGCAGTTCCATCAAATTCTGATTCACCGGCGGGCAGGTCGGTTGGACGATGAAGATGTCCCGGCCGCGAACGTCTTCCTCGATGGCCACTTTCGTTTCGCCGTCCGGAAAATCGGAGACATGAAGTCGGCCAAGCGAGTCGCCCAAGTGCTCAACGATGGCCTGAGCGAGCGGTCGGTTCGCTCGGCCGCTGAACACTTTCAGTTTGTGCATATTGGTCATGAGCCGGCTACCATTCACGCGGAGGCGAGGTGACGGCCGGCACCCCGTGCCGATGGGGGCATTATGCAAATTCGATGAAGGCAGTGTCAACCGGCCCAATCGCCGAAGTCAGGAATTTCCCCCGAGTCTACCGGGGATTTCCGCCGAGTTCCGTGCGGCGGTCTTGACGCCGGGAGCAATGTCGTTCAGGCTGACATGGAGGTGCTTGGAATCGCGTCGCTGGGGAGTGCGAACGATGCGTGGCTTGTCGGTCATGACGATGATTCTGATGGCGGCATCTGCCGCTCCGACGCAAGAACCTGGGAACGTATCCACGGCTCAGGAGGGGCAGCTGTTGCCCGGGCCTTTCCGGGTCTACGCCGTCACCGGCCAACGGCCGCAACTCATGCACGATTTCATCACGGAACGCGGACTGAAACCCACCGTGGCCATCTTCGCCCTTCAAAACCCTGCAAGCCCGCAAGACCCGTTGGCGGTCTTGCTGCAAAAATTGAACGCCGCCGCTGTCGCTCACGCCAACCGTCAGTTTGGGGCCTTCGCGATCTTCCTTACCCTTAAGCGCGACTTCTATGAGGATGCCGACCGCATCAAGCGAGTCGCTGAATTGGAGGGACTGAACAAACAGCTTGGCCTCTCGCAACTTCCGCTCGGTTTGTCGTACCCCGAGGCCGCGCCCGTGAAGCAGTACGCCATCATCACTCGGGACGACCCCGTGAATTCAATTCGCAGACATCTGGTGACGATCCTCGTCTACGATCGGCACCGCGTGTTGAAGCGGTTCACGTTTACCGAGGAGAAGCCGCTCACCGAGGAGGGGATTCAAGAAGTCTTCTCTGCCGTGGAACGCCTCTGGGAAATGCCGAAGCCATGACTTGGCTTGGGGGCTCGCCTCGCACTCCGGCAGCATGGCCGCCAGACTGGCGTAGCACCGCCCTCACTCGGAGTTTTTCGTTTCGTCGACGGGCGTCGCGTCCCAGACACGGACAAAGGGGTCGTCAGAGGACGCCGCGAGCAGCCGGCCGTCGGGGCTGAAACACACGCACCGCACGTCGTCGGTCGGCCCCTTCAAGGTCAAGAGAGCCTCGCCCTGGAAGGGCTCCCAGATACGGATCGACTTGTCCTCGCTACCCGAGGCAATCCGCTTGCCGCTAGGATGCCAGGCAATGCACCAGACGGACTGGTCGTGACCGCGCAGTTCGCGGACCAATTCTCCGGTGGCGACGTTCCAGATGCGAATCACCGCAGGGACGTTGGCCCGTTCCCGATTGCGCACCCCAGTCGCCAGGTACTGACCATCCGGGCTGAAAGCGGTACAGCTCACCGGCGCGTCGTGAGCCTTGATGGACTGAAGCGGAAAGCGATCCATACCCCAGAGGTGGACGGTCCCCGTGTCGTCGCCTGTGGCGATCATGCGCCGCCGGGGGTGATGACTCGCGGCAGGGACGCTGCCGATGTGCTCGTGGCATTCGGCAACGATCTCGCCAGAGGTCCAGTGCACGAGCACTGCCAGCCCGTTTTCCCCCGTGACGAGGATGTGTTGTCCGTCGGGGGAGAACGTGACGGTCTCGACTTTCTGTGACGGCTTCCATTCGGCTCGGGTGGCACCGGTGGCGCGATCGAGGATCGTCACTTGATTCGGGAAGCGAGTGGCGACCGCAAGCAGCTTGCCGTCGGGCGATAAAGACATCGACATCAGACTCAACCCGCAGCGATAGGTCGCCTGCCGCTGCCGCGCGGCCACATCCCAAACAACGAGCTGACCGTGGCCGCTAGCGCTCACCAGCCAAGAGCCATCCGGACCGAAGGCCACACTGGGCGTCCATTCACGCTTGGTTTCCACATCCAGCTTGATTAGGTCGGTGGAATCCAAGTCCCAGACTTTGAAACTGCCATCGCCGGCCGAAGAGCCGACGAGGCGATGGTCGGCGGAGACGGTGATTTCCTGAATCGTCGACGAATGCCCCGCGAGGACGTGAAGGCAACGACGGCTTGCGACGTCCCAGACCCGCACTGTCTGGTCACTGGCCCCTGTGACGAGTATCTGGCCATCCGACGAAAATCCCGCGCAGGTGACGATTCCCGTGTGGCCGATGAAACTCGCCCGATTTGTCCCATCGACGTCGTATAGCTGGAAGTTGTGCGCTTCGCGAAGACCCATCCAGCCGAGGCTCGGATGCACACACAACATGCGATCCGTCCCTTGCGGCAATTTCCTCTGCGAGCGGATCGCACCGGTTGATCGATCGAGCAACCAAATATCGTTCAGATCGCGCGTCGCCACGACATCTCCATCGTCGGGCAGGAATTGAATGCTGTGAAAGCTCTCCTCATGACGATCAAGCAACCGTTTCCAAGCGAGTTCACCGGAGAGGAGGTCGTAGCAGTAGATTCCACCCCCCACGTGCGCTTGGGACTGGCGGTGGTCCTGCCAGTGTCCGGAGAGGGCGGCAAGCGATCGACCATCCGGAGAGAGGGCGAAATCCAGCAAGAAACCGTCGTTCACGGGCCATGAATGCTGCAACTTGTTCTGGGCGAGATCCCAAACGGCCAGATGATACTCCGCCATCCCGCTGTCCCGCCGATGCGACAGGACCCCGGCGACGAGCCATTGACAACTCGCGAAGATCCTTGCCCGAGACCAAAGGTGGTTGAACTGAGAACCTGCCGGCCAACTCAGTTGAAACGAGGAGCGCGAGCGGCCGAGAGTCGAGTCAAATCGCTCGACCCGGCCGTCAACATGGACCAGGAGATATTCATCGGAACGTGGAGCAAGGTCGAAGGTGGCAATGTGGCCTGGGCTGAAGGAATGGGTCAGCGATGTGCCCTCGAGGCAACGTCGCAGGCGGTGCCATTCCCAAGCTCGCAAATCGACGGGGCAGCGCTCGAGCACATTGCGGGCTTTGACGGCGGAATACGTGCTGAACTCGCGCTCCGCCTCGGACAGATGCGATCGATACAAGGCCCATTCCGCGCGAAGTCGAGATTGCTCGGCAGCGAGCCGGGATTGCCGGGCGGCTGAACGTTGGGCGTCCAAGTCAGCCTGGGCGCGTTGCAGTTGCTGCCGTTGCCGCTCTAATTCCAACGCGATTTGTTCTTGTTTTCGCCACTGCATGAACACGACAATTTGGAAAGCGACGGAGAAGACGAGCAGCATCGCCGTCAGCGTGGCGACAATCGGATTTCTCGTGACCCACTTCCACAATCGTTCCGGCTGACTGACAACTCGTGCAGCGACGGGACGCCGCTGGAGGAAGCGGCGAAGGTCATCGGCGAGGTCATGAGCCGTGGCGTAGCGACTGGCCGGCTCTTTCTCCAGGCACTTCAGGCAAATGGCCTCCAAATCACGAGATATTTTGCGGTTCATGTTCCGGGGGGGGATCAGTCGTCCCAGCCGGACCCGCAAAAGGGTCTCGACAGGCGGCGTGCCATAAAACGGCGGCTGGCCAGTCAGCAATTCGTAGAGGATGGCACCGAGTGCGTAAATGTCTGCGGCGGGGCCGATCCCCTTGGGATCGCCCTCGGCTTGTTCCGGAGCCATGTAGTTCGGCGTGCCCAACACTTCTCCCGGTCGGACGTGCCAGGTGTGGGCGTCGCGAAGGCGGGCCAGGCCGAAATCGGTCAGTTTCGGTACTCGCCGTGACTCCATCAAAATGTTGCCAGGCTTCAGGTCGCAATGGACGATGCCTCGATGGTGGGCGAAGTCGATCGCCTCGCACAAAGTCAGGACCAAGCTCGCCGCCTCCCGGCTTGAAAATGGGCGTTCCGCGACTAAGTGTTGCAAGTTTGGACCATCGACGAACTCCAGGGCCAGGAATGGTTTCCCCTCGTGTTCGCCAACCTCGTAAATCTGGACGATGTTCGGGTGCTGCAACAGAGCCACAGCCTCGGCCTCGCTGCGAAAGCGAGCCACCGCCGCGGAGTCGGCCCGGGAATCGGGCAAAATCATTTTGATGGCCACCGGGCGCTTCAAGCGCGTGTCATAGGCCTTGTAGACGACCCCCATCCCGCCGTGGCTGAGAACTTGCTCCACGACGTACGGCCCCACGCAGCGCAGGCGGGGAATCTCCGCGGCAGAATTCGACGCGAGTTCCCCCTCGGGCGAAATTCGGACGGTTTGCGCTTCGTCGGCCGTCGGAGACTCGCCCGACAAATCCTTGGAGATCAGACGGGATCCGGGCGAGGGTAGGTATTGGTCCATGGGTGAGCCGATTGCCGTGGTGCGTGCCGGAACTTGAACGATGCGAGCGCCGACGAACGATTCCGTAAAAAGCATAGGTCAAGAATTACGGTCACGCCGTCCCAAGCGAACTCCAGCGGGCCGAGTGCATGGACGGAGGCCAAGGAGGAGAAAATGAATCGGCCCCCAGTGTTTGGGGGCCGATGGGGTCTTCGAGGCATGGGTGATCGGATCAACCGCCCTTGTTCAAGGTGGATTCGAGGGACTTCAGGGCGTTCGAGACGTTGGGATCGTCCTTGAAGGGGTTGGCGGGCTGATTACCACCGGGCCGTCCGCCACCGGGACCACCGGGACCACCGCCGCCACCAAAGCCACCGAAGCCACCGCCGCCCGGCCCTGCTGCTCCGGGCCAACGGTAGCCGACCGCTTCGAGTTTGTCCCGGTTGTCCTTGAGGATTTCGAGCAGGGCGTCGAGGCGTTTCTTGGCTTCCTCGTCGCTGACTTCTTGTAATTCCGCCAAACCCTTGAGTTGTTCCTGCACTTTCTGTTTTTGTTCGGGCGACAACTCGATGAGGAGCGGTTTTTCCTTGTTGGTTAGTGCGTCGAGCTTGCTGACGAGGTTGGCCAACTGGGAGCGAACGGGCGGGCCTTGCATGCCTCGGCCGCCTCCCATGCCCCCCATCATCCCGCCCATGCCTCCGCCCGGTCCGCCACCCATCATGCCTCCCGGACCGCCGGGACCGCCACCGGGTCCACCGGGACCTCCCATCGGCGGGCCGCCCATCCCTCCGGCACCTGGGGGCCGATTGGCTGCGTCTGCCGCCAGCATCGGTTTGGGATTGTCGCCGCTGCCGTCTGCGGGGCGGCGATTTCGATAGATCTCGTTGCCAAAATATCCCCCCGCCGCGCCGAGGATCAAACAGATGATGCCGCTGGCGACCGCAGCGGGTACGTTCGGATTGGCCGCTGACATAAAACCTCCCTTCGTAGTGTTGATTTGACCAGACGATCCGGCCCCCTCATCCGCGAGTCATCCTATGGAGAATGGATGCAGATTCGCCCGTCCCCCTCATCACGAGGGAACTTGGGTGTACCGACGGTGGCTCGCAGACTGAACCCCGCAATCGGCCTCCGCGCTCAGCGTTACCGCGTCGCCCTCGCGCCCGACTTCACGACAACAGAGCGACGCGGGTCAATGCCGCGGACAACAGACCCACCAGCAGCAGCATGGCCGGTATCGCACCGTGCCCCCATCTCGCCGCCCGTATTGGCAGCCGAGAGACCAGGAGGGCCGTCGGTGCTAAGGCAACCAGCGCATAGCAAGACGGGGGGAGTTGTGCCCCCTGCCCCAGGTAGCCACAGAACATCAATCCAGTCAGCAGTACGGAGAATCCCGGCACCAAGCCGCGAACCAGGCGGTTCTCCCGATCGCCGACAATTAAGAAGGCGACGACGGCACCCATGCTGATCGAGACGAGCAACCCAGCGATCTGCATCAGGCGTGAAAGCCCCGCCGCGAACAGGATCAAGCTCGCCGTCGTGGCGGTCATCGTCATGGCAAGTGCACGCATGGCACTCGGCAAGCGGGCGTACAGCAGGGACATCGCCGACACCCAAGAGGCGTAGCCCAGCACTGCCGCCCAAAACAGTTGCATGACCAGGGAGTAGGACTCCAGGGGTGCTGCCGCGGCCACTGCGGTGATAGCCATGACTCCGCCGACCGAGGCAGCGTCCATCCTTCGACCGGCATACCACCCCGCCGGAATCGCCAGCACGGTAAGATGCGGTAGCCATTTATTCCCCAATTCGCGTACCCACAGGGGCCCAAGCCCCAAGGCAAAGTAACCGGAGAACACACCCCCCGCTAACGCCACTGCCGTGGCTAAACCCCCGTGCTCGCGCCAGCGGCCGAAACCGCGGTCGACCAGCAGGGTGAGGCCCAACACCCAAAGCGCTGGCACCATCACCCCGTAGCCGATCGTCTCGGCAGTCAGTCCGCTGCGGATCAATTCCCAGTCAAAAATCATCGTTCCCTACTTGGCTGCCGGAATCTCGTTGCCGACCTCCACGGTGATCGAAACCTCGTCGTCGATGCTGCCTTGCTTGGGTTGGTAGGTGATCCCGATCTCGTGTCGGTTCAACTTAAACTCCGCTTTCATGTGGAACAACCCGCGGTCCATCGCGATCTTGGCCGGGAAACTGATCTGCTTTTTCTCACCCAGGATCTCCAATTCACCGGTAATCAGCAGTTCCTCTGGCTTGCCGGTCGGCGTCTGAATTTTCGTCGTCGTGAACGCAATCTTCGGGTGTTTTTGCACCTTGAAGAAATCGTCCCCTTTCAGGTGATTCGTCAAGGCAGGATTGTCGGAGGTGAGCGAGGTCGCATCAATTTCCACCTTGATGCTATCGATGGCACCGCGTTCGTCCTCCTTGGGCGTGGCCCCCGGGGAGTGCTTGCGGACGGCGATTTCGCCCGTCAAGCTGCCGAAGCCGCCTGTGTGGCTGCCGCCCGGCTTGGTGCCGACGAACTTCACTTTCGTGTTCTCCCCGGTCAGCTTGATGATTCCACCCGGACCGACACCCGCGCTCGTGCCCGCCAAGGTGTCAGACTTCTCGGCAAGCGTGGGTAACGGTTTGTTCGTGCTGGTCGGCGTCGAATCACAGCCGGTCACGACCCAAAGGCTCATCGCCACGAGTGCAAAAGATCGACGCATCGGTTCGCCTCCTGATCTGAGAGAAGAATGAGAGAACAACAAGGGGTGGCCGAAGGGGACACTATGGAGTTGGCCAGACGATTGCCAGAGCCTGCCGCAGCGAATTGCCCCACCCACGAGGAGGCACGAACCGAAACGCCCATCGAACGGGCCATCAAACGATCGCTTGAATCCCCTCCAAGTCCTCGATGAGTTGATCGACCCGTTGGTAGCGATCCTCCAAGCTGACGGCGAGCATCCGCAGCACGATGTTCTGGAATGGCTCGGGGCAACCCCGCACAATGTCGCGCGGCTTGATGAGTTGTCCGGCCCGAATGGCCTCGATCATCTCCTGCGGAGTCGAACCCTGGAAAGGCGGATGCGACGTGAGCCGGGCGTACACGAGAGCACCCAGCGAATAGATGTCGGCAGCCCCGTCCCAGTATGCCCCCTCCTCCAGCCGTTCGGGGGCCATGTAGGGCAATTCAGCGAGCAAAACCTCTTCCGCCTTGGCATTCCGCCAAGCGCTGCCGCTCAACGCCTCGTCGTATAGCAGGTCGTTCAACTTCGCGGTTCGGTCCAGGCTGATGATGACGTTGGTCGGCGTGAGGTGCCCGTGGACCAACT
>JAOAAM010000404.1 GCA_026418875.1 Gemmataceae bacterium
GGCTTGGGTCACCGCCTCGTCTGCCGACTCGATCACGCTGCCGGGTTCACTTCGAGGCACCAACGACCCGTCGGGGCGATAACGGCGATCGGCAAAGCCCTCGGCGATGTAGGGCACGACACCTCGGCAGGCTCGTTCCACGCACGACCCCGGCAGACCCATCAATGGCAATCGGAATTGCCGGGCGACCTCGACCAATACATCGGCCAAATCCTGCCGACGCATGGCGAGGTTGTACAGCGCCCCGTGGGGCTTGATGTGCGTCAGGTTCAACCCGAGTCGGTCGGCCAAGGCACGCAAGGCCCCGACTTGGTAGAGGCAATCGGCCAGCACGTCTGCCGGCTCCCGCGTCAATTCACGTCGGCCAAAATGCTCCCGGTCAAAAAAGCCCGGGTGGGCCCCGACCCGCACGCCATGCCGGGCCGCCAATCGCAAGGTCGCCAGCATCGTTGGCGCATCGCCCGCGTGTCCCCCGCAGGCCACGTTCGCCGTCGTGATCAGCGGCAGCAAGTCGGCCTCTCGGGCGACACCTTCACCCAAGTCGCTGTTCAGATCAACAATCAACGGTCGCTCGACGGCAGCCAAGGTCATGGGAAATCAGAATGACGGCAGCTAAGGTCATCGGGCATCAGAATACGGCTAATGATTCCATCGGTATTCAAACCCCGGGCAAGCCGCACTCGAGGATGTCGAGCGTGGCGGTGGGTCGGCACTCGACCTCGCCGATCTCGGCTGGGATCATCCACACCGCTCCGGGATGCAGGGGACACTCCGTCGCGCCATCGTCCAAGACTCCGATGCCCGCTGTGACGACTACGAGACGACATTGGCCCCTCGCGCCGATTCGCCTCGGCTGATCGAGCCGGTGACGCCAAAGCCGAAAATAGGGGGAGTCCAGGGCCAAACCGTCGTCGGCCCGCATCGGAGAAACGGGACCGCGCGACCAATCGACGCAGGCCAAGGCTCGGTCAATTTGCAGCGGTCGAGGGCGTCCCCAATCGTACAGCCGGTAAGTCAAGTCGCTGGTCTGTTGAATCTCGAAGAGGAACAACCCCGACCCGATGGCATGGACGGTTCCCGCAGGCAAGTAGATCAAGTCGCCCGGGTGGACGTCGATGCGGTGCAGCAATTCCGGCAAACAGTCCTGTCCGATGGCCGACCTCACGTCCGCTTCGGTCACGCCGTGCCGGAAACCGGCGAAGACATGACCGCCGGACTCCGCAGCCAGCACCACCCACGCCTCGGTTTTTCCTCGCTGTTCCGGGCCGGCTCGTGCGTCGTCGGGGTGGACCTGCACCGACAACCGCTGTTGCGCATCCAGGAATTTCAGCAGCAAAGGGAAGCGTGACCAGCGTTCGCCACCCAAAAGGCGCGGCCCCATCTCCCCAATCAGCCGGCTCAGCGTCCAACCGGAAAAAGGCCCCGAGGCGACGGGCGTCGGCATCGTGTCCACGTCGCTGACCACCCAGGCTTCCGCCACCGGCCCCGTTTGCGGGGCCGAAGGAAACCACTCGGCCAATCGGCGACCGCCCCAGACATACGGCTGAAACCGCGGGGTAAACGTCAACAGAGGCAACCGTTCCACGTCGGTGCCTTTCCTTCCTTGATCGACTTCAAATCCGACGTCACAGCACCTAGCTTAACGCGGCTTGAGACTGTCCGCCACCTCGGACGCATCCGTCTCGTCCACGACACGATAGCCGAACGATTTCACCACTTTTCCCCGATTCGCTACGACGGCTGTCAGACTAGCGTCGGGATTGATGCCCCAATCCTTGGGGCCGTTCGGACCTTGCTCGAACAGGCAAAGAACGGTCTTGTTGAAGTAGGAACTGATTTTCGGCAGGTATTCCTTGGTCTGGTCGACATCCTGGGTGAGCCAGATCGCGGCAATACTATCGCCCTCGCCGAGTTTCGCCTCGAGGGCCTTGAGGAACCGAAACATCCGACGGTCCCATCGGGCAGCGTCGATGAACACGAAAACGGCCCTTCGCTCTTTCGCGAAGGCAGCCAGGTTGACGGTCTGGTCTTTCGCATCCCCGGACAGGGCGTACACCTCGGCCGGGGCCACGGCGTCCCCCGTGGCGGGTCCGGACGCTAGAACTTCGGTAACGAGGAGCACAGGCAAATCGAAGGCAAGGGTAAAAAATGGCACGACTCATGACTCCAGGAGTGAGAGCGAACTGGTGCAGCCCGATGTTTCGGTAACGCCACACCCCGCCCGCAGACTATCCCCGACAGGACTCGAACCTGTAACCTTTGCCTCCGGAGGGCAACGCTCTATCCAGTTGAGCTACGGGGACAAGTCAACGTGATGCGCACCTCTATCATAGCGCTTCGGGGCACGAACGGGTAGGGTGAAACCGGCGTTGTGGCTCAAGAATTCCATGGGACTTCACCGTCGGGCCAAGCGCCAGCCGAGGCGGGCCAGCCATCGGTTACAAAAGCGTTCCCAGCCGGAAGGTGTTGACTGGGCCCGCTGCTGCTGGAAATACGGCAAAAACTCGGGAAACTGCTCCAGGGGCCGGAACGGATGCTGCGGACGACGCGCCCCGTAGACGGCACCGGGGAATCGGCCGTTGCGGATCGCATGGACAAGCTGCACGGTGGTCGCTTTCCGGATGCGCCACCATCCGTCGTGGTCCTCGAAACGGATGATCCACAAATCGTTTGCCCGGCTTTTCCGCATCTTGGAAGCCCGCAACCGCAGGTCGGGTCGGGTCGGATGCGCCGTCGTCGAAATTCGCTGTGCCGACGGGGGCTGGACCGCCTGACCGAGGTCGGCATAACTGGGCAGGCCCGAGGTGCTGTCTCTTATACACATCT
>JAOAAM010000414.1 GCA_026418875.1 Gemmataceae bacterium
GGCAGGCGACCTGACCTCGGGCCGAAACGCACCCGGCGTCCAAATGGGGCCGTCGACCGGGGGCGGCAACACCTCGGCCGGGGGCGGAGTCGTGGGCATCGGCGCGGAGCCAGACGGGGGAGAGACGATCGGGGTCGACGTCGGCCCGGGGATCGACCGCGGCACTCGCGCACCCAGCGGCTTGATGCTGATGTCCCGATCGGCTTCAAACATCCGGTTGTTCGGCAGTGTCTGGAACTGGACCACCACCCGCATCTTCTCGTTGCTCGGCCAAGCTTTCCACGGCAGAGTCAGAAAATACCCGGTGCTGAACAAGCCGCTCCGCCAACTCCTCTGCAACTCCAGCGGGGCGACCTCCCATTGGCACAGCGGTACTTTCAAGCCTTCGCGCGTGATCTCCTGGGCCTGAACAATCGCCTTGCCGGGCACTTTCAGGGCAGAGCCGTCGGTGTCCATAGGCACGATGACCACTTGCAAGGCTTCGTCGCCCGGAATGCCGTCGTCGTCGATGCCGCCGGTGCCTCGGCCGAGCATCACCCGGGACACTGTCCCGGCCAATACGCTTTGTGGTCCGTCGATGACGACGCCGTCGCTGACGATAGGGGCACAGGCATCGCCCCGCTGGGCCAACTCGTATTGCAGGGCGGAATTGAGCAGGTTTGCCCGCTCCAACTCGGTGCGAATGGTCCGGATTTCCCGTTCACGAGTCCGCAATTCCGCTTCGATCAATGCGGTCTTCGTGCCGGACTTGCACCCGGGGAGAAACGTCAGGCAGACCAGCAGCCACAGACCCGCACGCGGCGAAACCAGCCTTGGCGTCGCGCTGCCCTGTGGTTGCCCTCGCCGAACCATGAACGACTCCGATCACGAAGCGCCACCCGGGGCTTTCTCCGGGAAGCCGGGCATCCGTTCCACAACGTGATCGACCAACCCGAACTCCTTCGCTTCCTGGGCCGAGAGGAAGTTGTCGCGGTCGGTCCCTTTTTCGATCACGTCCAAAGGTTGGCCCGTGTGCTTGGCCAACAACTCGTTTATCCGCCGCTTGATGTTCAAAAACTCCTTGGTGCGAATCAGGATTTCCGTGGTTGTCCCCCCGAATCCTCCCAGCGGCTGGTGGATCATGACTCGGGAGTTCGGCAAGCAGTAGCGTTTCCCTTTCGTCCCCGCCGTCAGCAGCATCGCCCCCATGCTGGCACACTGCCCGATGCAGTAGGTCGCCACGTCGCAGGGGACATACTGCATGATGTCGTAAATGCTCATCCCCGCCGTCACCGACCCGCCCGGGCTGTTGATGTAAAAATGAATGTCCTTCGTCGGATCCTCGCAGCCCAAATACAGCAGTTGCGCGGTGATGAGGCTGGCGCTGTCGTCGTCCACCTGACCATGCAGGAAGACGATCCGGTCTTTCAGCAGCCGGCTGTAGATGTCATACGCCTGCTCCACCACCCCAGACTTTTCCACCACGATCGGAACGGGCATGTTGATCCTCTCTGTCGGTCGCGCCCGAATCCGCCATCGCAACCATCGGCCAACGGGCGCGGATGAAATCAGCGTTTGCTCGGCGGCCCACCGCTTCGGCGGTCGGTCGCAACAGTTTTGCCTACCGTAGATGACACGACGTCAGTGTCGATTCGTCGGACTCTGCCGACCGCGACATGTTCGCCACTTGGCCGTCCCCCGCTTGCCACGGAACGTCGACCAGTCCTCATTTGTTGCCTTTGATCTTCTTCAGCACTTCGTCCACCAGGCCGAACTCGCGTGCTTCCTCGGCATTAAAATACTTGTCGCGGGAAGTCGCCTTCTCGATCTCCTCGACCGACCGGCCCGTGTGCTGGGCCAGGATTTCGTTCAAGCGGGCACGATCTTTCAGGATCTCGTTGGCGCTGATTTCGATGTCCGACACCTGCCCGGAGACATGGCCCCACGGCTCGTGGATCATGATCTTCGAGTGCGGCAGGGCGAACCGCTTCCCTCTCGTTCCCGCGGCCAGCAGCACTGCCGCTCCACTCGCCGCCATCCCCATGCAGTACGTCGAAATCGGGCAATCCAGAAACGACATCGTGTCGTAAATCGCCAGCGTCGCCGAGACCGAGCCGCCCGGCGAGTTGATGTACATGTGGATTTCCTGGTTCTTATTCTCGTACTGCAAAAACAGCAGCTTCTGGATGGTGATGTTGGCGAGCAGGTCCGTGATCGGACCCTCGCCGCCGGCTCCGTAATACTCCGGCGAACTGCCCAGGAAAATAATGCGGTTTTCCAGGAGCAAGTCGGCCAGCGTCATTTGCCGCTGCCGGGCGTAATCCCGGTATCGTTGCAGCATCGGGACGAAGGGCATCCCGTCGTGGGGATGTGGCAAATCGTGGTTCATTAGGTTCAGGCCCCCTTCCGTCAAGCAGATCTCGCAAATCGTCCCACCGCAAAGCGACGCCGGCGTCGGGTCTCCTCGGGCGGGATGTGTCCGTCACTCACCGGTGTCGCCAGCTGGGGCGGGGGCGGGTTCCGACATGGCCGTCGGATCACGCAATTCGCCCTCGACCGTTTGCACCTCGGCGACCGACGCCGGCGCATCCTCCTTGGTCGGAACCAGCGGCACGTCCTCGTACTCAGCATTCTCCAGGATCAAGTCAAGGGCCTTCCGTTCAATCAACTCGATCGCCAGGGTCTCGAGCATGTCTTCCCGCTCCAGTTGTGCCCGAATCCGGCGGGGCGAAGTGTCGTTCGCCTCGGCCAAACGCTCGATCTCGGCGTCGATGTCCTCGTCCCGCACCTCGATCTTCTCCACCTCCGCAATCTTTTGCAGGACGAAGTGCTCTTTGAGCGCCATCGCCGTGCTGGCCAGGACGTCACGCTCCAAGGCCCGTTGTCGGGCGCGAATCTCCTCCTCGCTGATCCCCGCGTTTCGCATCTCCATGATGCGCCGGTTGAAGGCCCGTCTTGCCTGCCGCATCAGCAAGTCACGCGGCAGATCCCACTTCGCCGCCTCGTTGATCATCTCGAGGATCTGCTTGCGATAATACTGCTCTTGCTGGTACTTGAGCCGACGGTTCAACGCCACCAGGATCTTCTCGCGCAAACCCTCCGGCGAGCCGACCCCGAACGTCTCCAGCAATTCCGGCGTCAACTCGGGCAGTTGCAGCACCTTCACTTCCTTGATGTCGAAGGTCGCTTTCACCGTGCGGCCACGCAGCCCCTCTTCGGCAACTGTGTCCGATAGCTCGATGTCCACGACCCGTTGATCCCCTGCCTTGGCAAACTTGAGTGGATCGCCGACGTTCGGGGCCGTACCGTCTCGCAGCATCAAGCGATTCTCGACGCGGATCTGCACTTCTTTGACATCGTTCACCACGCGATCGCCGATCCGAGCAACCATGTCGGCGACGATGAAATCGCCGATATCGACCGTGGCTCCTTCGCCCTTCGAGACGATCTTGCCAAACGGCTCTAATTGCCGTCGCATCTCGCGGTCGATCTCTTCTTCGCTGAAGGTGTGGACCAATCGCTTGAGCTTCACACCCTTGTAATTCGGCAGGTCGAACTGCGGCCGGACCTCGACCTCGAACTCGTACACCATCGGTCCCGACTCGGGGATCTCGATCTTCGTCGGGTCGATGTCCGGCGGAGCGAGCGGAGCCAAGTCGTAGTCTTCCGAAATCTGCTCCAGGCTCGCCATCAGCACCTCGCCGCGGACTTGGTCGAGCACCTCCTTACGGTAGCGGCGTTCGACCACGGCTCGTGGGGCCTTGCCCGGACGAAAACCAGGCACCATCGCGTGGTCTTGCAAGATCAACTTGCGAAAGTGGTCGTTGATCCGCGCGTCGATGTCCTCGCGGTTCACCGTGACCTTGACGTGCTTCCGGCAAGGGCCAGCGTCTCGAATGACGACCTCCTGCCGCAACTTCTCACTCGGAGCCGCGCTCTCCGTGGCTACCGCGCCTTCGGCCTGCTCGTTCACGTCTGCCGATTTGGCTTCGTCATGCTCGCTCATGTCCACACACTCTCGGCACGCCCAATAAAAAACCGAGCCGATCGGAAATCCAAGGCACCCAACGGCCTCAGTTTATTCCGAGCGGCCCGGCAGGAAAGAGAGCGGGCGATGGGACTTGAACCCACGACACCCACGTTGGCAACGTGGCGCTCTACCACTGAGCTACGCCCGCATTCCGTTGTCCCAAATTATAAACCCCGTCCCTTCGGTTTCAAGCCCCGCACCAGAAATGTCTTGTCAACCGCATTCTGGTCGCGTGAATTCTCGGAGCCGACGACGCCCGTCGTCGGGTCATGTGGCGCTTTCACTCCGGAATCGTCACCGCCTCCCGCCCCGCACGAGTCGCCAACGCCGGCATGATCGGGTCCATCGAATAGCGCAAAAAACGCACCGACCCATCCGCAAACGCAAAATTCGCCCCGCCGGGATGCAGCGACCAGAAGTGCAACGCAGCGCAGTTATCGTCGATGTCGCCGTCGCGAAAACCTGCCGGCTCGCGAGGACAATCCAAAAAACTCCATGCACAGCCCACGCCCCAGTCGCGTACACCCAGATGGCTGTCGAACCGACCGGTGCTGTCGCAGCCATGCCCGGCATACCACCAGCCGTCCCACAAGTCCGCGCTCGGCGGTCGTTCGCCAACGAACAACGTGTTGCTGCTCCCATCACGCACGTCGGCCAACCGAACCCGCGAGTTCCAAAACAACATCCCCGTGTACCGCAGCGGCCTCGCCCCGCTCACCCCCAGGTATGACGTGAACGCCGCCGAAAATAACCCGCGTGCCATCCCCGGACCCGGCGTCCGGCCATCCGACGGACAGCCATACAACGCCACCGGAACGGCAAACGGATGCGGCGGCTGCATGTAATCTCCGGGCGATACCCGGTACCCCTCCTCCGCTTGCCGCCAGAGGTCGCCTCGCTCGATGTACGGCAGGATGCGCGCCAACCAACTCATGTACGGAAACGGTTCGGGGCCTGATTCGGCTCGACTCATGCCCGGCGGGAATCGCCCGGCGGCATCGTGATATTGATGCAGCGCCAGGGCGATTTGCCGGACGTTATTCTGGCACTTAACCCGCGCTGCCGCCTCCCGCACCCGCTGAACGCCAGCTAACATCAATCCCATCAACACCCCGATGATGGCAATAACCACCAGCAGTTCCAACAAGGTAAAGGCGGCATTTGACGCGGATTTTCGTTGCATTGCCTCACTCCTCCAAGTCAACGCGTCAGGTCGCGGAGCCTTGGTGGTTAGTCCGTTTTTTCAATAGGGGACCTATTACGGCGCAATTCCATTTTGCACTGCGGGACAATCCACATTCTCGCCGACACAGACTCCAAGGAATATTTGATCTTTCTGAACCCAGGTTCCAGCCAAGTTAACACATTCGATCTGCAACCGAGAATTCGGGTTGTCAAGACACACTCGTTGGAACTCATCTGCCTCAAATCTAGTTGCTGTTTCGTTGCTCGGACACCATTTGGGAAGATTTCCACATTCGGCCGACTGAATTGCCATTCCATTCTGCACTGCAACTCGTCGTCCATTCACGACGCGATACACGCCGGAGGCCTTATTGTTCGGCACAGTCCAGCCATAAATCATTTTGCATGTACAATCTTCACAGAAAGCCGGCGGATTGTGTCCGGACAAACTGGCAACAATGAACAAACCCGTCAGACATGCTGCCACAAAATCTACTTTCATCGCAGTAACCGTCCTTCCCAGATACCTGATTGAACGAACCCTGCCAACAAGCTCCAAATTCATTTCAGAGGATTGCAATCTGAAATTGACTTATTACTTCATGCACATCCTGTCCCACAAATACGCTTTTTGACTTCCCAGTCAACATCTTGCTGTGGCGATTCTCATACCGGTCTACAGTCATTCCTAGGATCCGATACTCCTTCACCTCCTTCCTCTAGCTATTTTATACCAAATACCAACCCCAATTACCGCAAACAAAAGTGCCAGAATGACCAAACCAAGGATACTTGGTTTCCGAGACCACCTTTTCTCCTCCTCAATAACTCCTTTACTCCGTACCAGCCTGCGTGTGCCGTCGCTATCAATAACAAACTCTCTCTCCCACTTCGGCTCCATGATCATGAGGAAAACATCGTCCGACGGCTCCTTGTACATTTCGATTTCCTTGGTGATGTGAGGCGGTCTTTCTACATAAAATTGACTATCAGGCACTGAGGGATTGATCTGAATGTCGAGAACTCGCCCCTTTTCGACTCCATCGATCTCGGACAACGAGTACGTTGTGTGGGCCCACGCTGACACAAGCCAGTGGTTCCCATGTTTTTTATAAGTGATCTCAACATCGCCATCAATTTTGTCATTTAAATACATCACCCAACGGACCATGGCACAGTCCTGTGCTGGGTCAACCCAATACTCTTTAAAGGTGGTATTTGTCATTCTGATGGGAACAGTACGAATGACATGACAGTTCCGCCCCCGATATATTCGTGGCCCATGATAGATGAAATAATCCGCGTCCGGTCGATGCTTGTGGAACGAGCCCGGGATTATCGGATGTTCTGGTGTTGAAATAAATCCATGCCCAAGAAAAAGAAACACTTCAGGAAAGGAAAAGGCGCCGTTCCGTTGATTCCCGAGAAAAATGTAGAATTCATCCTCACCTGCATAGCGTGGCGGTGGTAACTTGGGACCAGGGTGCGGATCACGCGTAGAGTATGCCCGAGCGACTTGCCCATCATATGCTGAAACCGACCGAAAGCGGGGTCTCAAAGGACTGATTTGCTGTTCGTAAGATTCATGGCGGTATCGGCTATGAACAAAGTCAATCGTCAGGGTAGCTTCATGCCGACGTCGGGTCTCCCCTTTTCGACTTCTGATCCCATCAGACCCCTCAACGATGTAGAGCGTTTGCTCTCCCTCAATGCGATAGATTGCCGTTTGGATCGCCTTTTGTCGGAGTGTCCACGCGCGAAGTATGTCCTGTATCGGCGTCTCGATCGTCTCTTGCCCACGGGCAACGTTGACCGAGACTATTAGTACTGCCGAGGTGAATAAACATGTATAAAGGGCATGCAGAACCATGTTTGGTATACCTCCCTCTCTACGGAAAAGGAAGATCTATTTGACGATACCGTCGAAAATGATCGGCAATTCCAGTAACACAACGTTCCCGTCGCCACCGCGAATACAAAACTGTAACTTTTTCAGTCCCTCGCCAATGGTGTCGATATGTACTCTGATGCGAAACATGGGAGGTGACCTTCGGTCGGTCGAAGGAAGTCTCTCAATAGCGACTCCTGAACTCCCGACAGGATGACCGTCAATCGAAGCATCATCCCCATGCAGTCCGAGTACTGTCACAAACTCCTCAAATTCCGTCCCGAGGGGCTGCTTGCCAAGATTCAAAGTCGACGGCATGAGCCGCACGGAAGGTTGTACGTTGCCAAAGACCGGCAGCATAAAGGCCCAGGCACGGTGGCCACCGCGTTCATGAACGTAAACATGAATCTCCGTCTGGAAGGGGCCAACAGGGATCAGGGGTGATGCCTCCACGATCATATCATAACGTCCGTCGGCGTCTGACCGTGGCTGAAATTGCACCCCTACTCCCGGATGGTACGAGACGGCCTCGAGCCGGTCGTGCGGCACATGCACTCGCACGTCCAACTTACGCCGAACCGGCTTCCCGCCTCGAACCAACGCCTCGCCAAAATCCATCGCCAACGCACGGACCGCGGCCCGGGAGCGAATCGTCCCCACCACTTCCCAATTCTGGCCTCGCGTCGCTCGGTTGAGACTCTCATCCGCAAAGATCGGGCGAAACTGCTGCTGCAATGGCCGCGTCGCGTCGTGAAATTGCGACAAATAGCGATACCAAAATTCAAATTTCAAATGAATCAATCCCGATTCACCCGGACCTAGCCTCAACCCCGCCTCTTCAACATCCATGCAGGTCCGGCAACTGACTTCAAAACCCTCAATCGCGATTGGCTGATTCGAGAGGTTACGAACCCGCACCGGATGGCGATGATAGGTCGTCTCCCAGACCTCACCGATGTCCAAATCGCCCGGCTCCACCGCAATCGGGCCGATGGGGCCAACATATCGTTCCGGTGCCGACTTCACCCCACGCATCGGCCCAACGCCGACGGCCCAAAACAACGTCGCCAAGCTGCCGCTCGCCATGCCAAAGACCAACAACACGGCGGCGAGACCGCGTGCCCATCCTCGCCAGCCATTGGCCATGTCCGAATCCTCCCGCCGACCGGGACCAAGCATTGAAAGAAGAAGAAGCACCCCGGCATCCAGTGCCAGCATCCAGCCGGGCGAAGTAGAGTTA
>JAOAAM010000418.1 GCA_026418875.1 Gemmataceae bacterium
GATGTGTATAAGAGACAGGTCCCAAAGCTCGCGGAAGATGGGTTCGACCTCGTTGGATTCGACAAACACGCCTCGGACGATCGCGGCCCACCGCTGCCTCTCTCGCTCTTCGCTGACCGTCCAGCCTGCGGCGGCGTCTCGTTGCTCCTCCTCGTCGAATTTTTGACGGAAACGTTGAGCAATGGTGGGCCGATCCAAGGGATAGCCATGCCGTCGGCCGACTTCGTGATAGACTTCGATCGCATCGGGTTGGGGGTGAATCAATGTGCCTACCGCGTCAAAAAATATGGCGCGGCAGCAACTTGGAATAAAGACTGGATTCATCGGGGCTTTCCATTGGCACCCTGCTTGACGGTTCGCGCGGCCGATTCGAGAATCAGCATATGTCACGAACCGATCCGATCGACAGTGTCTCCTCGACTTCGGGCCAACGTTCGTCGCGCCGTTCCCGTCGGGGTGATCGCGCGGCGGCCGAGGCCGTGTTGACCTTGACCATCCCCATCGCGAATTGGCAAGCCAAATGGGGGTGGGCTTGCGCAATGTGGGGCTTGATTCCCGTCTTGGGCTTGCCCTTGGGGCTAGCCGCTGTCATCCTCGGGATGATCGGGTATCGTCGGGTGCGTCGAAAGCCGGAGGACTTGGGCGTCCGACATGCCGTGGGGGCCATCATCATGGGGAGCATTGAGTTAGCCGTCAATTCGGTGGGGCTGGCGTGCATTGTGAAAGGTATCCTGACTCTCCAAGCGGCCTAAGCGTTTCGGCTGCCAAATTCGGCAAATTCCTAAACTTTTCCCACCGTGTCGGCCGAAGACTCTTCAGGGGCTTCGTGTGCCGTTCATGCACCGCAATCGTTGGCATCCTCTGGGCCGGTTGCTGAGCGCAGTCTGTCTCGCCGCTCTGCTGTGCGTCGGGTGCTTCACGGCACGGAAGCGAACCGACCCACCTCCGGTGTTGGCCGAAATTCCCATCGACCCCGCCCAAGTTTACACGTTGGCCTGTCCCGACTTGGTTGAAGTCGTTTGGCTGGATCGACCCGACTCTCCCTGGATGGGGCGAATCGGGGCAGATGGCTGCGTGACGATCGCGGGGCTTGGCTCGATCCGAATCGAGGGAACCACCACCGCCGAAGCCGCGCAACAGATTGCCGCGGTCGCAGGAGTTTCTCCCGAACATCTCCGGGTCCGTGTTGCAGAGTACGCGAGCCGGCAGGTATTCCTCTTCGGGCAAGTGGAAGGCGGACCGCGTGCCGTGGACTACCGGGGTCCGGAACGGGTGGTTGACCTGCTCCGACGTGCCGGTGGCTTGTCTCCCGATGCCGCTCCGAACGAGGTTTATGTTCTGCGCGCGCAAGTCGGTGAGGGAATCCCTGCCGAGGTCTTGACTGTCGATTTGCCGGCGATCCTTCAAAACGGCGACCACTCGACCAATTTGCGGGTGCAGCCGCTCGACGAAATTTACATCGGTGAAAAGCCGCGTTCGCGAATCCGTAGGGCTATCCCGACTTTCCTCAAACCACTTTACGAAAGCATCATCGGGTTCATTCCGCATCCGGAGTGGCGGACGGCGCGGCAAGCAACCCAACCTGCGAAGTGAGCGATGAATTCGTCGTCTGGACGATTGCGAAATCATTGCCGCTGGGTTAAACTGCGAACCGGCGTCTTCCACGGGGAGGTTGCGATGTCGGCCGTGATCTTCGTCGGCTTGTGTTCTTTGGCCTCGCTCCCCGGTCAGAGTCCGTCCCCGTTGGCCGAGCGAACGCCGGAATCGGCGACCGCGACGATTGTTCTGAAAGACGGTAGCGAACTGTACGTTGAGCCACGCGAGTCGATGATTCACCTTGTGACGCAATACGGCAAATTGGCCATCGACCGGCGGGACATCGTCTCGATCGACTTTGGCTTGCCGACGCCGTTGCCGCTCCAACAACGACTCGCCGTTGCGGAGAGGGACATCGCCCAACGCGGAGCGGATTCGGAAAGTTGGTCGGTTCTCGCCGATGCTCGGGAATATGCGTATCCCGTGCTGCAACGACTGGTGGAAAGCAGAGTCAAGGGCGTGGCCGAGCGGGCAGCGGGAATGATGCGCCAATTGCGCGAAGCTCATCCCCCCGAGCGATTGCAAAGGATTGATCGGGATCGAGTGCGGACGCGGCATTCTCGTTACGTTGGCCGCATCGAGAACCGGTCGATTGAGGTGTCGTCCCGGCAGTTCGGTAATTTGAAGCTGGCAACCGAACATTTGGCGCGATTGACTCTGACCCCCATCCAACCCAAAGAGAACGTAGCCGTCCATGCTGCCCCGGACCCTGGAAACCTGGTCCATCATGCCAATGTGATCGGGCAAGTTTTTCATTTCGTCGTCACAGGCCAGGCAGGGGGAGCGGTTTGGGGTAGCGACGTGTACACCACCGACTCCACGTTGGGTGCCGTCGCCGTGCATGCCGGAGTGTTGAAACTGGGAGAGACGGGCGTCGTGCAAGTGACCATCCTCCCCGGCCAGAATGCATACGAAGGATCAACCCGCCACGGCATCACGACGATGCCGTATGGCCCGTATCCTAGCTCCTTCAGTGTTTCTAAGCCGGTTCGAGCCTTGCCCGAGGACGATGATCCCTGATGGCTCGGGCACACTCCACGATCAAACCAGGGCCACCGTAAACCATGCCCGTGTAGGTTTCGACGAGATCGGCCCCAGCGTCGAGGAACGAGATCGCATCGGACGGTTGCATCATCCCCCCGCAACCGATTAGCAGCGGCTTGGGTCCAACCAGCTTGCGCACTAGGGACACGACACGCAGGGCTTCGGGGCGTAAAGGCTCGCCGGAGATGCCCCCCGGAAGGTCGGCGGGCGGGAAGGAAACGAGTTCGGTTGCCAGCCGGGATGACGTGTTCACCGCCACCAAACCATCGCACCAGCTTGGCTCGATCAAGGGACAGATCACTCGGGCCAAATCGTCTCGTGCCCACGGACGGCGGTCCGCATCCTCTGGAGGAAGTTTGAGCAGAAGCGGACGGCGTCGACCTTGCCCTTCCGCAGCCTCGGCCTGCCGTAATCGCTCCACCAATGGTCGCATGACGACGTCGTTGAGCCGGTCGCTTTGCAAAAGGCTGCGAAGACCGCGGGTGTTGGGTGAACTCAAGTTCACGACGAAGGCATCGGCGAAAGGTAGCAACGCCTCGACGAGTTGCAGCAGGTCGTCGCGAGTGGCAGCCAAGGGGTCGCCGGCTTGACGAAGTCGACCCGGGTGAGGCCCGATGTTGCACAAGACCACCATGCCGCCGAGCGAATGCCGACTGACCGGTCCTAGGTTCCTCTTCACCTGAAGTACCCCGTCGCTGGTGAAGCCCAAGCGGTTCCAGATGGCACGCTGGGTTACCAGTCTCCGCATCCGTGGGGACACTTGATTTCCCGGCCACGGCTCGACGAGGATTGTCCCGACTTCGACGAACCCGGCCCCCAGCCGCTCCACTCCCGGAACAACCGCCGCGTTCTTGTCGAATCCCGCCGCGATGCCGACACGATTGCGGCAGCGGAACCCATTCCACTCGAAGGGATCCAAGACGGCGTCGTTCCACCGAAGCGGCAGTCGCAGCAGCGCCAATGCCGCCTTGTGAGCGAATTCCGGCGGCAAGCAGCGGATGATGGGCCAAAAAACTTGATACGTGGACATGGAGAAACTCTAGACATTGCATCAAATCGTGTCGCACGATCGAGCGGTTATCAATTCGTCGGACGAGCCGAGATTCCCCTTCTCGGCATCCAGAGGTTGGCGGGGTGTCTTGCGATTCGAAGCGGCGATTCGTACATTCACTCCATTCTCGATCCCGCCTGGAACGCCCGCCCCGAAGGGGAGACTCCGCTTCATGTCGAGTGATAGCACTGCCTCGGTGCCGCCGGCCCAATCGCTGACGCTGACGCAATGGCTGGTCGTCAGTGTCGCGGCCCTGGGATTTGCCTTTGACATCTACGAACTGCTGATGATGCCGTTGATCGCCCGACCGGCCATCGCGGAGCTGCTGCATCTTCCCGATGAAGCGCCGCAAGTGCGGGAGTGGACCGGTTACATTTTTTGGGCGAGCGCCCTGTCGGGCGGGTTTTTCGGCTTGATCGGCGGTTATTTGACGGACTATTTGGGTCGCCGACGGGTGTTGACATACTCGATCCTGCTGTACGCCCTCTCGGCTCTGGCGGCAGGTTTCAGCACGTCGATTTGGATGCTCCTGATCCTGCGTTGCCTCACGTTCATCGGCGTGTGCGTTGAATTTGTCGCCGCCGTCGCTTGGTTGGCGGAATTGTTTCCTAATCCGAGGCAGCGCGAGAAAATTCTCGGCTCGACGCAAGCATTCTCTTCGCTCGGCGGATTGATGGTGACCGGGGCATACTACCTCTGCAATCAATATGCGTCGTCCTTGCCTGCATTGGTTGATGGAAGCAACTCGGCCTGGCGGTACACGCTCATCTCCGGGGTGATCCCGGCAATCCCTCTGATCATCATTCGGCCATTTTTGCCGGAGTCTCCTGTCTGGCAACGGAAGGTTGCGAGTGGAGGACTGCATCGGCCGAGTATCCTCGCCTTGTTCCAACCGGCGTATCGTCGCACCACCATCGTCACTACGTTGCTGTTTGCTTGCGGTTATGGCGCTGCCTTCGGTGCGATCCAACTCGCGCCTCGCATTGTGCCGTGAATGTTGGGCAAAGAGGCCGCCCAACTCAAAGTCAAGCGTGACGCGTACCTTGAAGAGATCAAGGCGAATCCGAACAGCACGAAAGCGCGTGAGCTTCTTCTTGAGATTCAGGAGAAGCGTCGGCCCATCGAGGATAAAGTTAGTTCCGTGCAGGCGTTCCAAGAGGTCGGTGGATTGCTCGGGCGGATCGCGCTGGCCGTCGCCGCAATGTATATCACCAGCCGGAAAAACCTGCTGCGGATCTTCCAACTTCCGGGGCTGATTATTGTGCCCTTGGTCTTCTTCTACCCGGGGCGGAATCTCATGGGTGAGAACAACCTGACGTGGATGCAGCTCGGCATGGCCGCGGCGGGTTTTTGCACGATCGCCCAATTCAGCTTCTGGGGCAATTATTTGCCGCTGGCGTATCCCGCTCACTTGCGCGGCACCGGCGAGGGCTTTGCCGCCAATGTCGGCGGTCGGATGATCGGGACGTCGATGGCGCTGGTGACGACGCAATTGGCTGGGGCCAGTTTCATCCCAGGAACCATCGAGCCGCACCGGGTCGCCTTCGCGGCTGGTTGCGTCGCCTTGGGTGTCTATCTTCTCGGTTCGATCCTGACCTTCTTCCTGCCTCAACCGACTCATGCTCCCACTCACGAATGAGCCTCCCGGATGATTTTTGGGAATTGCCGCTGCGCCACGTCGGCCACCAGGTGCTCGTCTTTCGCTGTGTCAGCAGCACCAACGATGTCGCCGCCTCGTTGGCCGAAGACCTCGCCCATGCCGGGGTCGCCATCCTGGCTGAGTCGCAGACCGCGGGACGGGGGCAGTACGGCCGATCCTGGGTCGCTCCACCAAAAAGCTCGGTGCTATTGTCCGTCCTGTTATTCCCCCCCGTCGAATTCCGCCGCCCAGCTCTATTGACCGCTTGGGCATCCGTGGCTGTGGCATTAACCGTCGAACAGGTCTGCGGCGAGTCCCCCGCGATCAAGTGGCCCAACGACGTCCTGCTGCGCGGCCGCAAGGTCTGCGGCGTACTCATCGAGCAGGGACGCGGGATCATCACCGGCATCGGACTGAACGTCAATCAAACCTCCTCCTATTTTGTGCAAGCGAATCTCCCAACGGCGGCGTCTTTACGCACCGTCGTTGGCCAATCCTTCGACACCTTCGCCATCGCTCGACTACTTCTCGATCGTCTCGACCAACTGTATGATCGCATGATGCGAGGCCAAATCTCTGAATTAGAACTCTTGTGGAACACTTACTTGGACCTGCGAGAGCGCGAAGTGATTGCGGAAACCTTCGACGGGACAACCGTTCGCGGTCGATTGATGGATGCTTCGTTCGACTTCCTGCGGATTCGACGTGCCGATGGCCTGGACATGATATTTCGCCCCGAGCAAGTGAAAGTTCTGTCGTCCGCGATGCCATGATATGTTTCTGCCTTTAAGACAATCCCGTCAACAAACGTATCAAGGGCCGCAATGAGGTGGCCTATCTTCAGCCAAACCTATCGCACAAGCGAAGATAATCCTCAGGTGTGTCCAAGTCTAGTAGGACATCGGGGTTATCAACGGTTATTTCTAGTGTCTCGCCGGGGAACTGCCGCAGATACAGGTTCAGCCCCAAACTCGCATCGAAATCGGAGAGCGACGAGTAGTGCTTCCACCGAATGAGGGTGGGGTGCCCGCGTCGGCCCCGGTAAACTGGCACGGCGATGGAGAGTTCCGGCTGTGTTGCAAGCTCGTTTCTCAATGACCGAATCAGTTCGCTGTCGATGCATGGATGATCTGCGGGCACTAATAACCAGAACGATTCCGACGGACAATTAAATCGACGATATAGGTAATCCAAGGTAAACTGAACCGTCTCGCGCATGTGAGAAGTCGGTTCAGGAAGTTCGAGAACCAGAGCACCGGCTTGTTGGGCGAGGGACGCGAGCTGGTCTTGTGCTGGGGCCACCGTGACAACGCTTTGAAAGCCACCTTCGTGCAATGCGGCAATCACATGTTCGATGACGGTTTGGCGACCAAGGGGCAATGTGAGTTTTGGCTGCCCCATGCGTCGGCTCAGACCGGCGGCCGGGACGACGGCGAACGGTGCTCTGTCGCAAGGTTGCGACATTGAATCAACTCCGCGACAATGCTAATCGCAATCTCGGGAACAGTTTGGGAACCGATCGGCAAACCTAATGGAGCATGCACTCGTCGTAAGGTATCAGGGGAGATGCCCTTGGCGATGAGGTCATCGAAGATGAGGCGGATTTTCCGCTTGCTGCCGATCATGCCGACATAACCTGCGTCCGTCGGTGCGAGATAATAAAGTGCTTCTTCATCATGGTTATGCCCTCGAGTGACGATCAGGGCATAGGTGGATGGTGTGATTTCCCCGTGGTCGATCAATGTTTTGAGAGACCGGCCGATGTCGCCGATGATGAGACGTTTGGCCTGCGGAAACCGCTCGGGGTTGGCGTATTTCTCACGATCATCCATGACCCAAATGTCGAAGTCGACTCGCGCGGCCAACTCGGCCACGGCCTGCCCGACATGCCCGGCTCCAACGATCAAAAGGCGGATTCGTTCGGCAACGGGCAGGTAGGCCACGCCGGCCGTCACTTGCGGTTTGGGGCGCTGCCGCAGGTCGGGCAGGCCGGCGCGAATCGTCTCCACCAGGTCGTCGGCCCCAAACGACGCAACCAGTTGCCGCTCCGCGTCGAACAGGAAGCGGCAGCCCGCCGGCAGGTTCGGCACACTGAGCGCGATCGCCTCGATGAAGCCCGCGCCCCGGGACAGCAAGTCGTGCAGGTGCTTGAAGTAAGTTTGAGCGGCCTGTCGGCACGAATCGCCAAGCGGTTGAGCCAAGATGCTCATGCGACCGCCGCAGATCAGTCCGTCGTCCCACCCGTAGTTGTCGTCGAGGGAGAAAGTAAGGACTTCCGCGGTACCTTCACCGTGCGACAAACGACGCAAGGCCCGCTGCCTGACCTCGGCCTCGATGCACCCCCCTCCCAAGGTGCCGACCTGCCCGCCGTCGGGGAAGACCAGCATCGTCGCACCGGCCTTCTGCGGGGTCGAACCACGCGTCTCGACCACGACGCAGAAGCTGTCTCTTATACACAT
>JAOAAM010000458.1 GCA_026418875.1 Gemmataceae bacterium
TCCAAGGGGGTGCGAGCTATGTTCGTCGCTGCCGTTCGCTCGGGGGCTTCATTTCATGGCGACCTGGCAGGTGATGTCGATCGCCGGTGCGGCGACCTCACGTTTACATATCCGGCTGCTGGAGCCTGGCGACTTCGACAGCGGATTCTTGGAGACGCTAAATTCCTTGCGTGAAGTGGGCTTGACGGCGGAGGAGGCTGCGCAGATCTTGGAGGACCGCCCGCCGAACATCCGCACCTATGTCCTGCTCGTGGACGGGCAAGTCGCTGCCACGGCCACCCTTTTGATCGAGCAGAAGTTCATCCATCGTGGCGGAGTTGTCGGGCACATCGAGGACGTGGCCACCCGACCAGACATGCGCGGACAAGGGCTAGCGCGGCGTTTAATCGAACACATCATCGACGAAGCTCGTGCGGCCCGCTGCTACAAGGTCATCCTCGATTGCAGTGCCGAAGTGGAACCGTTCTACGAAAGGCTCGGATTCCGCCAGGCCGGAAAGTGCATGCGGGTGGACCTGTAGGGGCCACCGGCTTGAGCTAAGTCGAACCCAGCGTCATTTCGGTAGGGTTGGGCGGGGCGAACGGAGCGTTGGGTCGTCGTCAGGGCGACCCGACCTGCGGATTGTTGCCGCCACCGCCGTGGGTTGCTGCAACCACCGCCGTGGGGTTGCTGACTGCGATTCGGGTTTGGAGAGTTCCCAATGTGTGGCATCGTGGGGTACGTGGGACATCGTGAAGCCGCTCCTCTGCTGGTCCACGGTCTGAAACGATTGGAGTACCGCGGCTACGACAGCGCCGGGCTGGCCACCGTCACGGGCGCGAATCTGCACGTCCGTAAAAAAGCCGGTCGCGTCTCCCACCTGGCCGATCTGCTCCGCGAAAGGCCGGCGCCAGGGGTCGTGGGCATCGCCCACACGCGCTGGGCAACCCACGGTCCTGCCACGGATCACAACGCGCATCCGCACCTGGGCGGCGAGAATGGGAATACGGTGGTGGTGGTGCACAATGGCGTGATCGAGAACTACGCCCCCCTCAAGCGACGCCTGCTCGATGATGGCGTCGTCTTCACCAGTGACACGGATACCGAAGTCATCGCCCACCTGATCGCCCGCCATATGCAGGGCGACCTTCTGGAGGCAGTGCAAGCCGTCCTGCCGTTGCTCAAAGGAACTTACGGTTTGGTGGTCATGTCGCCGAGCGATCCCTCGTTACTGGTCGGGGCTCGGTTGGGCAGCCCCTTGGTGTTGGGGATCGGCGAGGGCGAAGTCTTCCTGGCGAGCGACCCGTCGGCGTTGGCCGGTTGGAGTGAGCGTGTGGTGTACTTGCAGGACCGGCAAATGGTGGCGGCGACGTCTTCCGGCTGGCAAGTCTTCGACGCCGGGAGGGAAGTCATCTCAGTGGACGTTCATCCGCTGGACCTGCGCGCCGACGAAGCGGAACTGAACGGTTTCCCGCACTACATGCTCAAAGAGATTTACGAGCAACCCGAGACGGTCGAGAACGCGATGCGCGGCCGGCTGAGCCTGGACGAAGCGACGGCCCATTTCGGCGGTTTGAACCTCTCGCCCCGCCAGCTCCGCCGCGCATCCCGCTTGATCCTAACCGGCTGTGGCACCAGTTATCACGCGGGGTTGGTCGGGGAGTATCTCATCGAAGAATTCGCCCGAATCCCGGTGGAGGTCGAGTACGCCAGCGAGTTCCGCTACCGCAACCCGCCGATCGAACATGACACGATCGTCTTGGCGATCACGCAGTCGGGCGAGACTGCCGACACCTTGGCCGCCTTGCGTGAGAGTAAACGAAAGGGACACCCCACCTTGGCGATTTGCAATGTCGTGGGCAGTACGATTGCCCGTGAAGCGGATGGTGGCGTCTACCCTGTCTCTTATACACATCT
>JAOAAM010000462.1 GCA_026418875.1 Gemmataceae bacterium
GCCCCCCGCATTGCCGCCAGGCAGGCTGCATGCCGCGGACCGAGTGCTTCGAAGTGCAGCCGCCGGCTTGTCGGCCCGGTCACCTCGAACCGCAGCCGGAGGTGGTCGGCGGGTAGGCAGGACGCCACTTTGTCCGCCCACTCGATGAGGCAGACTCCACCGCCCGAGAAGTACTCTTCCGGCCCGAGGTCCGCGAACTCATCCGGGGAACGCAGCCGATACACGTCGAAATGATAAACCGGCAGTTTGGCGGGGTACTCATGGATCAAGCCAAAAGTCGGACTGCTGACGATGCGGGGATCAGGCAAGCCCAGACCCTCGGCGACGGCGCGAACCAGCAGCGTCTTCCCAGCCCCCAATGGCCCGATCAGGGCGACGACCGCGTTGGGGAACAGGGCATCGGCCAGCCGCTGGCCCCAATGCCGCGTTGCCTCGGCGTCGGGGAGGTCGATGGTCCAAGTCCACATTGGTCACGAAGAGACCGCGGCATCGCGGGAGACAGCGGCCGCCTTGGCGTCGGATTTCCGATGCGTCTTCTTCGTCTTGTGCCGAAGGTAAGCCTCCAGGAAGGCATCGATGTCGCCATCCAGGACTTGCTGCACTTGCGGCGTCTCCACGTCGAGCCGAACGTCTTTCACCAGGGTGTACGGCTGCATGACGTAGTTGCGAATCTGGTTGCCCCAAGCGACCTCGCCCTTGGAGTCGTAGGTTTTTTCCACCGCGGCCAGGCGCTTCTGCTCCTCGATCTTGTACAGCTTGGCCTTCAGGAGAGCCAAGGCATTCGCGTCATTTTTGATCTGGCTGCGTTCGCTGCGACTCTCCGCCGAGACTCCGGTCGGGATGTGGGTATACCGCACCCCCGACTCGGTCTTGTTCTGATGCTGCCCCCCGGGTCCACCGGAGCGGAAGGTGTCGCGGCGCAGATCGCATTCGCGGATTTCGATGTGGATCGAATCGTCCAACTCAGGCGTGACGTCCACGGCAGCGAACGACGTTTGTCGAGTGTCCCCTTTGCCAAAGGGGCTGATCCGCACCAGCCGATGCACTCCGGATTCACCCTGCAAGTAGCCGTAGGCGTATTCGCCAACGATGCGGATTTGGGCCGACTGAATCCCCGCCTCCTCGTTGCGAACTTCGTCGACCATCTCGACTGTATAACCGTGCTTTTCCGCCCAGCGGATGTACATGCGCAGGAGCATTTCGGCCCAATCGCATGCATCGGTGCCGCCCGCTCCGGCTTGCACACGGAGGAAGGCATTGTTCGCATCGGCTGGTCCGCTCAGCATCGCTTTCAGTTCAAATGCTTCGAAACGCGACTCCGCCTGGCCCAGTTCGTGCTCCAACTCCGGCTCCAGCGACGGATCTTCCTCGGCCAATTCGGCCAACGCCTGCAAGTCGCCGATCTGCGATTCCAACTCGGCAAAGGGCTTCAACAACCCGTTCAGGGGTCGCAATTGCCCGATGACTTTGTTCGCCTTGTCGGGGTTGTCCCAGAAATTCGGCTCACCCATCAACGCTGTCAGCCGATCGCGCTCGGCTGTCTTCCCGGCGATGTCAAAGAGAGTCTCGCAACTGGGCCAATCGGCTGCACAAATCGTCGGTTCGTCGCCGCAAGTCAGGATTCATCCAACGCTCTCCTCGTCCGATTCCCCACCGTTGAGGAACGATCTTTGACCGGATTTCTGGCGTTCCCAGCACCGCAATCATTTCCAAGAATACGGTCCACCGTTCAGCTATGTCAACTTAGCAATTCTCACGCGAGGTCGGGAGAGCGCTTTTGCCCAGACCCGAGTCACGAATCGTCCGGCGCGGGTCAGGAAGAAATCGGTCGCCGAAGTGGGAGTAGGGGTCGATTTCCGAACAGCTGTGACCGAATACGACACAGTGGCTGCCAGAATCGACGGGGGGCAGCGTTTCCCGGCTTGCCGAGATTCTCAACAAGTTTAATCCGGAGAAACTGGGGAATCGTCGGACAACAAAATTTTCATTGGCACGGTGCGTGCAATACATGTGGTCGGTTTGAGACGAAAGGATTCCCCCCCAAATGGTCCATCAGGAGGTTTTCATGTCCCCCTTGTCGCTGTCGCAACATCGGAATCGACGGTCTTCCAGCCGGGTCATGTCAAGGGAAGCGGCGTCTGTCAAGCAGGGTTTGTCGGCCGAGGAGGTCCGGGCGGCGTTGCTGCGTGCGGCGTACATGTTGCATGCGACTCGGGTGGTCGGTTGGCGGGAGGAAAAGCCCCTGCCGAAAAAGGGCTGAGCCGTTGCCGGGCCGGCTTTCGGTTGACGCGGCCCCACGAGTCGGCGAGGGGGCACTTCCGCGGCCAGCCATGCCGAGGTTCATTCGCGCAGGTCGATGGTGCCTTCGCCGGCCTCCAGCTTCGCAGCGGAGTCGATCAGGCGTCGGAGCCTTGCCGCGTGGTCGCCGTCGGCCTCTCCCCAGACCACAACCGGCCCCGACCTCGGGCCGCGGCGGAGGAGGAGCACGTCACCTTGCCAAGCGAAGTGATTGAACCGCCACTCGTCTTGGTAAGGCCCGAGCAGGTGGGCGACGTGGGCAGCGGTTTCGACCTGTCTGTCCCCCCAAGGCCGACCAGGCCCCGGCGGCGTGCTGGTGGCGACCAGCAAGGGCAACGCATGCGTGTCGGCACCCCGAGGCAGGAGAATGCCCGATCGATCCACAGCGCGGATGGTGCCATCCGGCAGGCGAACCGCTAACACCGCGGTGCGGAGCCGCAACTGGACTTGGACGCGTCGCCCCGGTCCTAATTGCACTTGCTCGACCCGCTCGACCCAAGGATGACGGGCGAAGGCTTGCGCCAACTTATCCGAAAGTTGATCATCGAGCAGCGGCAGCGGGTCCGGGAGTTGGCCGTAGTAACGCACTTCGGCTAAGAAGGCCCCCCGTTCCATGCCGGGCGGCGTCGGACTGTCGATGGCCTGGAACGGTAGTTGGTAGCGCTCGGCCGTCATCAGGCTCAGGCGGGCGACCTGACCAATCAGGAGCAACAGGCCAACCGCCAGCCCGCAAGCCAAGACCGTGAAACCGGCGATGATCAGTTGACGTCGCACCGCGGCTACCAGATTTGCAAATCGAGGTCGAGTTGAATCCCGCTGCTCTCGCGGACTTTGCTCCGCACCAAGTCGATCAGCCGCAGGACATCGCGGGACGTGGCACCCGGCGAAGTGACGACATAGTTCGCATTCCGCTCGCTCAACCGGGCCTGCCCGACTTTGGCTTGGGCCAGCCCGGCCCGCTCGATCAAGGCGGTCGCCGTCAATCCTCGTGGGTCGCGGAAAAGCCGGGCGGCGGGTTCCTGCATCAAGGGTTGGCGCGACTGCCGCATGATCCATGCCTTCCGCATCCGCTTGACGATGGCGTCGGCGGTGTCGCTTTCCAACTCGAACTCGGCGGACAAGATCACCGGGTCGTCCAGATTGCTCGACTTTTCGCCGAATTTCAGTTCGTCGTGCTCCCGCCAAACCGCTTGGAGGTCGCGGTCCAAAACCTGGACCCGGCGGGTGTACTGGCCAATCTCCCCGTTGCGGTCCCCCGCGTTGACCCGGAGCGCCCCGCCGACGGTGGCCCGGATTCCCACCAACGTTTCCAAACCGGACAGTCGATGCGATGCCGATTCCCGAATCAGCGCCATGAGCGGCGTGCCGCTACCGGCCCGGATTCGAGGCGGCTCGACGTCGATCTGCAAAAATGCCGGCTCACTCAGGCGGACGACCACGCCGGACACACCGTCGTCCGAAACGAGGACGTTGCTACCGATTCCCAACACCCGTACGGGCTGGCGTTGATCGGCCGCCGCCTTCATCAACGCCGCCAACTCCGCCACGGAACGCGGCTGGGCGAGAAATTCCGCGGGACCACCCAAGCGCAACGTCGTGTGCGGTCCCAACGGAACCTGGGGCTGAACAAAGTCCGGGAACATTTGTGCTAGCGACATCACGGCAATTCTATGGGAATCCTCTCGCAGGCGTCAGTCGACGCTCTCACGCCGAACCACGATCTCGAACAACTCTCGGACACGGCGACGGTGCGTTTCGAGCGTCTCAAGGAACGATCGGGCATCCGCAAACCGCAGACGCCATGCCAATTTATCCTGCTCCTCGACCGCCTCGGGATATTCGTCCAGGGCGCGGTTCGTCATCAAGCGGACTCGGCTTTCGACTCGGCGGAGGAAATCGTAGCCCGCTTGCAGATCACGCCACTCGTCATCGTGCAGCAAGTTGGCCTCACGGGCCGCGTCGAGCAACGACCAACTGTTGGTTGTCCGCAACGTCGGGATCGCCCGGCCGTACTTCAGTTGCAGCAGTTGCAGCAGGAACTCCACGTCGGCCTGTCCGCCTCGGCCTCGCTTCACATCGCGGTCGCTGCGGCCTCTCTCCAGCCGCTCGCGCATGCCTCGGATTTCCTGGGCATGTTGCGGCTTCCAGGCTGGTCCAAGGGCCAGTTCCCCGATGGCGTCGGCCACCTCGTGAGCAAAGTCCGGGTCGCCAACGATCACCCTCGCCCGCATCAACGCCTGCCGCTCCCACAACTGGGCGTGCCCGGCGGCGAAGTATCGGCGAAATTCGGACAAGGGCGTCGCCAACTGTCCCGTGCTGCCAGTTGGCCGCAACCGAAGGTCCACTTTGTAAAGTCGGCCCATCGCCCCCGGCTGACTCAACGTCCGAATCACCTGCTGCACCAACTCCGTGAATCGAGGCAGATGGTCGCCGGGCGCATCATCGTAAATCAGGATCAGGTCCAGGTCGCTGTGGTAGCTCATCTCCCGACCACCGAGTTTCCCCAATCCCAGCACTACGAATCGCGTCGGGGGCGGGATTTGTCGCACATGGTGGTCCATCACTTGCGTCAGCAGCGACTCGGCCAGGTCGCTCAATGCCGCCGTCGTCTCACGGATCGGGGTCTTACCCAAGAGGTCGCCGACACCGATCCGCAACCATTCCTTGTCCTGGAAGCTGTGCAAGATCGGTTCGACGTCATGGGCGTTGCGGCACAGTTCCGCCAACTCCGCGGCCAGTTCCGCCCGAGTTCGGGGACGGTTCAGCACCAGGCTGTCCAGAAGATCGTCGATCATCCCCGGATTGTTAATGAGGATGTCGGTCAGAAACTGGCTGCCCGAGCACAAGTCGATGGTCAGTTGCAAACTTGGGGGGCTGAAGCGAAACAGTTCCCAAAGCACCGACTTCGCACCCAGCGACGCGGTGACTTGTTCCAAGTTATTCAACGTTTGATCCGGGTCGGGGGTCTGGCTCAAGGCACGGAGCAGAGCCGGTGCCACGCTGGCAAGGAAGTGCCGGCAGCGCGGGGTGGACAGGAACGGGACCGACTCTTCCGCCAAGCGGCACAAATTGCGGTATGCCCCCATGGCATCCCGAAAACGGTATCGCTCCATGACGGCTTGGATCGTTGCCGGGGATGGCTCCGGGTCAAGCACCAAGTCCGTTTCCGGCCCGAGCGGATCGCCGCTCTCGGCAAACGTCCCATGAAGCAGATGATCGAGAACTTGTCGATTCAGCCGCGTCTTCTCGTGAAATTCGTGGAGGAAAGCATCCAAGGGGTCGACCAGCAAGTCGCGGGTGTCGATGACCGCAGGGGGTGCATCGTCGAGCAGGGAGCGGGGCGGTCGGTGCGAGATTCGGGATGCTGGCGTTCCCTCGCTCCGAGGCCGATACCCCATGCGCCGGGCGAGAAGGCCCATCTCTTCAGGAGCGGCGGGCAAGCGGTGGGTTTGCAGGTCGAACAATAGTTGCAGTCGATGTTCGACGCGCCGCAAAAAGCGATAGCCGTCGTCCAATACCGCAAATTCCGTCGGCGTCAAACAGCCCGCCGCCTCCAATGCCTGCAAGGCACGCAATGTATTTGCCTCACGCAACGCCGGCATGCTGGCCCCGTGCAGCAATTGCAGGAATTGGACGGCGAATTCGATGTCGCGGATCCCGCCAATCCCGAGCTTCACGTCGCTCTCATCGGTGCCCGACTGACGAACTCGATGCTCGATGCGTCGTTTCAACGCCTTGATCTCATGAATTTCCGCGAAGCTGAGATAGCGGTGGTACACGAACGGCGTCACGCCGTGCAGGAAAGCCTCGCCCAGACCCATATCCCCCGCCACAGGGCGGACTTTGATGAGTGCTTGCCGCTCCCAGGTACGGCCCAGTGAGTCGTAATAGGCCAAGGTGCTTGCCAGACTCCGGGCCAACGGGCCTCGGCTTCCTTCCGGCCGTAAACGCAAGTCCACTCGGTAGGCTTGGCCGTCTTCCGTATGCGACCCCAACAAGCGAATCATCTCGCCAACGACGCGGGCAAAAAACTCGTCGTTGTCCAACGAGGGACGACCCGATGTCGCGCCCTCCCGGTCGTAGACCACCATCAAATCGATGTCGCTGGAGTAATTCAGTTCACGGCCGCCCAGCTTCCCGAACGCCAGGACCACGCATCGCGCGGGTTGTCCGTTCTCACCCATTGGTTCGCCGAACCGCGCGGTGAGTCGGCGGAGCGCTGCCTCCAGGGCGACGGCGATGGCCGCATCAGCGACATCCGAGATGTCCAACGTGATCTCTTCCAAGGTCCGATCATGGATGATGTCGTTGGTGCCGATCCTCAGGATGTGTCGTCGGCGGAAACGACGGAAAGCCCGCAACAGTGCGGCATCATCGTGGGCATCGGCCACGGCCTGCCGAAGTTCTCGTTGCAGTTCCGTGGGGCCGGGGGTGTGCCTCAGCGGCACCCGGAGCATCCGCAACGACTCCGGCTCAGCGACCAAGGCGTCGGCAAAGAATTGGCTTGTCCCCAGTATCGGCAGAAGCACTTCCAAGCCCATGGCCCGATCGCCGAGCAGTTCGGTCAGAGCCGAGGGACGAGCCGCCAGGAATCGCTCTAAGTTGTTCAAGGCCCGGTCTGGGTCCGGATTCGATGGCAACCGCCGAGCCAATTCACTCGCCAAAGCCCGAGACAACGGCTCACCCCAAGCG
>JAOAAM010000537.1 GCA_026418875.1 Gemmataceae bacterium
GGTCGCTGTGCGGTGCGCCTCGGTCACAATGCCCCGGACCTGATCCAGCCGCTCGCGCAGATCGCGAATCCGTTCCAGCAGCGCGCGTGTCTCGTTCATGCGGTCCCCCTTCGTCCCCAGCATCGGCGGGGAAACCGGGGCGACTTGAAGGGTTCCGGGGGGAATTCAGCGTCGAGCGAATTCAGCGGGCGGCAGTGAAACTGGGGAAATTGCGAAGCGACACCCTCGGCAAAGATCCCACCAGACTTTCTGCTAAGCAAATAAAAAGAGGCGACCCGTTCGTTGATCACCCACGGGTCGCCCTTCGGGAGTGTTTTCGCACCGCGATCAGATTTCAAAACCCTTGCGGTACGTCTTCTTGATGAAGGCGTTGGCCTCGGGCACATTGGTGCAGACGCACTTCTCCCCGTCGAACTCGATCCGTTTTCCGGCGCGGATGGCGACGTTGCCGAGCAACACTGCCTCGGTCAACATGCCCGCGTAGTCGAAGTTGGACATCGCGATTTCCGGCTTGTTCTCGCGAATCGCGCGGACCCACTCTTCTTTCATGCCGGCGTCGCCACGGCCGTTGCGCGGTAACGATTGCGGAACCTGCTTGGCGGCCTCCTCCAAACCTTCGCCCACCAATCGGTACGCGGCCCCGTAATCGTTCGGGGAGAACAGGATGCCTTTCTCGCCCACGAGGATCGACCCGCTGTCGGCCAATTTCTCGCCGCCTTTGAGGAGTTTGGACAAAAGCGACTCTGGGGGCAGCATCTTTTTGCCGTCCTTCTTGCCCTCGTACCAATGCCAAGTGACCGGCGGCATGGATTCACGGGCCGGAAATTGCAGCGTCACGTGAGCGTAGGAGGGGCACGTCTCGGGGTTCACGTCGCCGGCCTCGGCCTCGGCACTGACCGGGCTGCCCAACTTCAACGCCATGAAGGCCATGTTCGCAGTGTGGCAAGCCATGTCGCCCAAGGCACCGGTGCCGAAATCCCACCAGCCGCGCCAGGCGAACGGGTGGTAACCCGGGGCATAGGGTCGCTCCGGGGCCGCACCCAGGAACAGATCCCATTCGAGGTATTCCGGGATCTTGAATTCGCCCTTGGGACGCTCCATGACCTGCGGGGCTTGCGGCCAAATCGGACGATTCGTCCAAACATGGACTTCTTTGACGGCCCCGAGGACACCGGCTTGCACGAGTTCGACGGCTCGGCGCAAGCCGTTCTCGGCCGTCCCTTGATTCCCCATCTGCGTGCAAACGCGATTTTCTCGGGCGGCCAAACGCATCTGCCTCGCTTCCCAGACGGTGTGGCACAAAGGTTTCTGGCAGTAAACATGCTTGCCCATGCGCATCGCTTTCATGGCCGGCGGGGCATGCATGTGGTCCGGGGTGCTGATCGTGACCGCGTCGATCTTGTCACCCAGCTTGTCGAGCATCTCGCGGTAATCGCGGAAGGTTTGCGCTTCGGGAAACCTCTTTTTCCTTTCGTCGATCATCCGCCGGTCGACATCGCAAAGGGCGATGACCGTGCCCAACGGGCCGCATTGGTCGATGTCGCTGGCCCCCTTGCCGCCGACGCCAATCCCCGCGAACTGCAATTTGCCGTTGGGCCGATCCGCCGCACGAGCCGCCGATCGAGCCGACGCCAGCAGCCAGTAACTAGCACCCGCCGCAGCCGAAGAGCGCAGGAAGCTCCGCCGAGTCAGACGCTTCATGGAATCGTACCTCGAGAGGAAAATGGAGAGGGTTCGGTCGTTAGTGTAAAAAGTCCGCGCGCTGCTAGCAAGCAACCCACCGCGATTTACACCACGAGCGCTATGTCGTGGTTTTCAAGTCTTGATTGGTGATCGGGTTCGAGGATGGGCAGGCCAGATCCCGCACCCAGCGTCAGATCGGCGGAGGAGGTTCTTCCGCGAAGCCCTCGATGACGGCCTTGTCTCGTAACGTCATGATGTTCCACAAGCCGACGATGAACGCGACGCTCAGCGTGGTCAACACCGCAGCGATCATCGCCCAGGTGTATGACTCCAGCGTCCGCATCTTGAATGCGCCGACGCAAATGATCCCCGCATAAATGAGCGAGCAGGCCGCCCCGACCATGATGATGACCCGGCTGACCACGATCTTCTGCCATTCTTCTTCCAGCTTTGCTTCGCTGAGCTTTTTGAATTCCGGCGTGTCGAGGTAGTAGCTCTTGAAGACGATCGGGAATAAGCCGACGATGAACACGATGATCGAGATCGCCCCGAGGATAATCCCGGTCGCCAGCATGATGTTCGAAGGGACGACGACCTTGGCCAACGCCGGACCGCGCTTACTTTTCTTGAAACGATCCAAGACGATGCCTGCGGCGGCCCGTTGCTTCTCCGCCTTCACGGTGTCGTCTTCTTCGGCATCGGTGATGACGCGGTAGGGATTCTTCGCCCAGTCGTCATCATCCTTCGTGGTCTTGGCCGGGGCCGCTTTCGGGCTGTCGGCCTCGGATCCCTTTGCTCGCGTGGCAGCCACTGTCTGCTGACCTGAAGTCGTCGCCGGCACGGCAAAAATGTGCTCACACTTGGGGCATTTGATTTTTTTCCCGGCCGGAATTGGCTCTTGACGCTTCAGCACAACCTTACACGAAGGACAAGTGTACTGGTACATGGCCGGTATCTCGCAGCGAAACGCCGTCGCAACACCTTTCCTACACGTGACATCAACCCTCCTATACGTTACATCAACTCACAGCGGCGTGCCACTCGTCGCTATCGAACGGCGGGACGCTAACCGACCGCCCTGCGTCGATGGGCAAACTGGGCAATTTAAGGCAAAGAAACCGCCCCTGCGAGCAAATCCGGCTTCTCGGCCCCCTCGCCTTGGGTTATGATCCCGACGGATCGGGTCGATACTCCCGGAGGAACTCCAGTGCGGGGCAGAGGGGAGATCATGCGTCAGGTATTGCTGACCGTTGCCGGGGTTGTTTTTTTGCTGGGCAGCGGAATCTCGGCCCAGGAACAGGGATGGGCAGCGAAATTTTTCCAGGGCAATCTGACCCACGATTTCGGGAATGTTCCCTGGGGTGCCCAGTTAACGCACAAGTTTACGATCACCAACATTTACAATGTCCCGTTCGTTGTCGAAGACGCCAGAGTGTCTTGCGGCTGCGTCTCCGTGAAAAAGCCGGCCGGGGTCATCCCGCCCCGGGGCACCGCCGAACTCGAGGCCAATATGGACACGCGCAAGGCCGGCGCGACGGGAAAGCCCAAGATCGTCAACATCTTCGTCAAATTGACTTCCGTACCGCAAAGCCCCACGGACAAAATTTTCACCTCCAGTTGCACGCTCACGGTCAGTTGCCTCGCCCAAGGCAGCATCCGCTACAGCCATGAGAAATTGCAGTTCGGTGTCGTGAGCCTGGGTACCCCGGCCGTCGCCGTCTTGGACATTGAACACTTCACGAACCCGGCGTTCGAGATCACGGGCGTCGTCAGCCACAATCATCCGGTAGACGTGTCCGTCCAACGGGTCCAGCCGCGCATGGGGGGGCGAGTGGCTTATCGCGTGGTCGGAACCTTGCGTCAAGACGCCCCCGCCGGGGAGATCAAGTATGAAGTCCAACTCAGCACCAACGATCGCACCACCCCCGTGCTCGATGTGATTATGGAGGGGATCATCCAAGCTCCGCTGATCGCTTCCCCCAACCAGATCAACTTGGGAAGCGTGAAGGTCAACGAAATCGTTTCGGGTCGGGTCGTGCTGCGCGGTCCGGCTGGGAATTCGTTCCGCATCCTCGGTGTGGACGGTCAGGGCGACGGCCTGAGCGTGAAGGTGCCGGACAAAGCGGCGTCCACGCATTTGATCGTCGTCGAGTTTGTGCCGCAGCAGGCTGGCAAAATGAGTCGCACGCTGACCATCAAGACCGACCTCGCCGGCGACCTGTCCGCCAGTGTCACGGTCGAGGGAGTCGGCGTGCCTTGAGAGACTGAGTGCAGTCAGGAACCACCGAGGCAGACCATCGCCTCGGCGGTTCCACTCTCCGCTCACCTTCCTCTCCAATCCCTCGAATCAGTCGATCAAAATTTCGATCGACTGCGGCCCGCTGCGGATTTCCTGAGTCAGCGGGCTTTTCACCATGTCCGAGTACTTGTCCGGAATCCGGCCCGGCTTCGGCTCCTCGCCTTGGGCCACACTCGGCCTCTCCGCATCCATGACCACCACCCGATGTTTCCCGACCACGGCACCATCCTTCATCGTGTTCGTCTTCGGATCGCGGTATTGCAGACGGAATCGGCCTGCGTCATCGGTCTCCGCGATGGACGTTGGGCCGTTCTCCGGCAGGAATTGCAGGAACAGCCCCTTCATGGGCTGGCCTTTGACCTTCACCACGCCGTCGACCTCGGCGATTTCGTAGCTCGGGCCGGAGCAACCGGCCACGGCAGCCATAATTAATGCCGTGGCCCAGAGTGTCGTTCGGGGAATCACGGATTCTCCTGCCATCCTCGTATTAGAAGTCGCCGCTGACTGGCTCTCCACCGGCTCGGGTCGACAGCGCACACAGCAACGCTTGAGGCATCGTCTGCTGGAAGAAGCGAACGGTGCCATCCACCATGCAGAAGTTGGCCCCACCCGGATGACCGCTCCCCCAGGCATTGACACGCATGTCTTGGGCGAGCCAGCCGCTACCCGGCGAGTTGGGAACCATGTGATTGATTGGCACCGCGCAACTGCAAAAGATGTGGCCTGTCCCCTTCCAACCGCCCGACCAAGCCCACATCGACCATTGGTACATCAGCAGGTTGCTTCTCTGACTCGGCGGGGGAAGGTTGAAGTTCGGGGCATCGTGGAATTTTTCGCCCAACAAGATGGTGTTGCTGGCACCGTCCCGGATGTCCGAGAACGAGATCTGCCGGCCGTACGGAGGGGTTGGATTCGGCGGACTCGGTTCGAGGTGCAGGTACAACACGCCGTTCGGCTGAGCCGGCCCCAAAGGTATCGAGCCAGGATGATACGACACCGTCCCATAATTCCCCGCGTAGCTCGTCCCGGCGTAAAATCCGGCGTAGTTCACCCCGGACCCGGAACTCGTCGGATTCGCGGGAACTTGAAACGGATTCTGCTCAAAATAGTCCGCGGGACAAACCAGGGTGCTGATGACGGTGCCCGCCCGACCGCTGTCCGTATTCGCTTGCAAATTGTTGTGGTCCCATTGTCGGGCGAGGTTTTCCTGCTCGATGTACGGCAGAAGGTGGACGTAGAAGGTAATCCCGCGCCACGGGCCAGAGGTTTGCGTCAAGCCCTTGGGCAAGCGGTTGTACGTTACGTGATAGTTGTGAACCGCCAATCCGAGCTGTTTCAGGTTGTTGCTGCACCGGACCCGCGCTGCCGCATCCCGGACTTTCTGGACGGCGGGAAGCAGCAGTCCGATCAGGACGGCAATAATCGAGATGACGACTAACAACTCGATCAGAGTGAAACCGCGACGCCGCGGCGGCTGCGGATAAAACATGGGCCACCCCAAGGAAAACACCACGGAGGCCGACTCGGCTTGCTTTGCCGGGTCGGATGAAACACTTGGTTGATCTTATGCGATTAGACACCCTCTCTCAACCAAAATCCGGGCCGATTGTCGCACCGAGTTCATTCCCCTATCCCTACTCTGCAAGGCACTCCTGGAGAAAACGGACTCCGTGGGCGATGTCCGCGATCCTCGCTGCCTGATCGCCGACTTCTCGCTCAATGCAAAGCGGCCCGCGGTATCCGACCTTCTTGAGCGTCTGCACGAAGGCCCGGATGTTGACTTGCCCTTGCCCCAGCGGCACCTCCTCGCCCCATTGCCCCGGCACGGTCGGACGGTTGGCATCCTTGACATGGACGCTGCGGATGTCCGGCCCGAGGATTTCCACCGCCCGAAGCGGGTCGCCCTTATCGTATAGCAGCATGTTGGCGGGGTCGAAGTTGACCTTCAGGTTTGGGCATTTCAGCTCATCGAGCGTCAGCCGCAGCAAATCCGCCGTCTCTTGCCCCGTTTCAAAGGCGATGGTGATGCCTTGGGCTTGGGCCAAATCGCTGACCTTGGCGAGGGTATCGAGAAACGACTTCCGGTCCGGGTCGCCCGGCTCCGGGATGAAACCGGCATGCAGCATCATGTCGCTCAAGCCCAGGGCTTTCGTTCGGGCCAAGCCCCATTGAAATCGCTCCAGTCGCTCCGGCCGCGTGGCAGGATCGCCGAACCCGCCCGTCTTTTGGATCGTGGCAGGAGTCGTGTAATCCTCGCCGGGGAAGCCAAGCATCGTGCCGATCATGTGGAAACCCGCCGCCTTAGCCGCCTCCGGCATGGCATCGCCTTCGTCCCAAGAAGCGTGATGCGGGTCGCCACAGGCGATTTGCACCACACTCAGCCCGAGTTGATCCATCAGGCGTTTGAGTTCGGGGACGCTTTTCACTTGCAATGACCAACTGCACACGCCGATACTGAGGGGAGGAATGCTCATGGTTCGGCCTCGGGAAACTGGGGGAGAACCCGCGGGAATTAATCTTCCATCGGGGCTGCTCATGGTATAATCGGCACCGGGGGGATTGGGGAGACGATGCCATGCTGTTCATCGGCCGACAACGATCCCACACATGCCAGGCGTTGAACCGCCGCTCGTTCCTTCAGGTGGGCGGCAGCACCGTGCTCGGGCTGACTCTGGCGGATTGGCTGCGTGTTCGTGCCGGTGCCCCGAATCCCGGCTCAGCGCGATCGGTCATCTTCCTATGGTTGTGGGGTGGTCCGGCCCATTTGGATACGTTTGACCCCAAGCC
>JAOAAM010000569.1 GCA_026418875.1 Gemmataceae bacterium
CGCTTGGGGATCAGCGTGTCGCGGTCGATCATCTGTGGGGTTCGCACGGGATCGACCGGAGCGCTTGGGCATGGTGTCGCGAGTGCGAAGCCGACGAGGAAGGTACAGATCCAACTCTTCCATCCCGACATGAGAGGCTCCGGGGACTGCGCAGCAAAGAGGCCGTAACGTCACTGTACCACGCGGCCGGGCACTGAGCCAAGTTTGGGAAGGGTGGGGTTTGAACCGCAGCCTCTGCGGGGTGGCGACGAGGTCGGGAGGTCCGGGGACGGTTCGGGGTGGATCCGGGAACGGCTCCGGCTGTGTCCGGGAACGGTTCGGTTTAGGTCCGGGAACAGTCTGGGCGATTGGACTTGCGAAACCGTTTCAGCTGGGTATAAAAGCCGAGGTCCAGGAAGGACCAGTTTGCACCACGATGCGCAAGGATGGCAAAATGGGCAGGATGCTCAGTTGGGTGGAACATTTACTTGAAGAATCCCGCCGCGAGATCGAGTCCCGGCGACCGGAGCGAGCGATTCGGCTGCTCGAGTGCCTGGTCCGGGTGATTGACTCCGCAACTCCGGCCGCCGCATCCGTCTACGAGCGTCTCGGCGAGGCGTACTTGATGCTGGGAGATTTTCGTCGGGCAAGACGCTGCCTTCGGCGGGCCATTCGAGCGGCATCGGACAGCAACAAGCCGTATCTTCTGATGGCTCGGGCAATTGCCCACGACCCGACCGTCGATGGGCAAAGAGCCGGGCAATACTATCGACGGGCTTTGAAGCAGTCTCCCGACGATCCTCGGCGGTTCTGCGAAGCCGGCATGTACTTCGTGGATCTTGGCCGCTGGAAGTTCGGAATCGCCTGCCTTCAGCGTGCCGTGGACTTGGCACCCGAGGACTTGGGGGTGCTGTCCGCACTGGTTCATGCGTTGTGTCAAATCGAGCGGTTCGAGGACGCCCGACGTGCCGTTCGCGTCTCCCGCTTCCGGCATCGGGCCACCTCTCGCTTGGATCAATTGAGCGATGCGATCGAGTTTTCGCAGTCACACAGTCGCCAACGACAGCGGGGACGAAACGAACATCGCAGGCCGCTGCTGCCGTTTCTGCGGCTCCAGCGCGATGCGGACGAAATGTCGGTGCGGCAACGGCGATGGCGGCGGGATCAAGCCGCGGCGAAATCACCGCATTTCAACCCCCATCGATTTTCCTGGGATCACGGACGGAGCGGCTGAGAGCGACTGAACCGAGCCAATCGGAATAAATCGAGTGGCCAGCGCGTGCCGCCACCCCACACTAAATCACTAATTATCTCGCCGATCACCGGTGCGAACTTGAACCCGTGACCGGAGAAGCCCGCCGCAATCGCGACCTGAGGATGCTCTGGGTGCAGATCGAGAATGAAATGCCGGTCCGGTGTCAGCGTGTACATGCAAACTTGACCAAAGCGGAACGGACCAAGGGCGTCGGGAACATGTCGTGATAGAAAAGCGCGGACCGCCTCCACGTCTGCGGGTTGAATTTGCCGGTCGATCTCGGCAGGCTCGTTCCTCTCTGGTGCTCCGTAATGCCGAGCGACTTTGTGACCGAATGGGTTGATCACCGGCAGTCCATAGAACGCTCCCCCATCCACATCCGCGAGGTAGATTGGAAAGTGATCGCGGCGGAATAGACGGTCGTCCCGGGTCCTGAACCAAAGCAACGTTTGTCTCATCACCGTCAGCG
>JAOAAM010000586.1 GCA_026418875.1 Gemmataceae bacterium
GCTCGTCGGCAGCGTCAGATGTGTATAAGAGACAGGGTCATGCACGATGGCAAGCCGATCACCTTCATCGACACGCCAGGCCACGAAGCCTTTACCAAGATGAGGGCCCGCGGTGCGCAAGTCACGGATATCGCGGTGATCGTGGTGGCGGCGACCGACGGGGTGATGCCGCAAACCGAAGAAGCCATCAGCCATGCTCGGGCTTCGGGCGTCCCCTTGGTGGTCTGCATCACCAAGACCGACATGCCCAATGCCAACGTCACCCGCACCCGGAACCAGCTCTACGCCCTCAACATCTTGCCCGACACGCAAGGCGGCGACACCCCCTTCGTCGAAACCGCCCTGGTGAAGGAGAAGGACAGCGACAAGTGGAAAATCGCCCGCGGCGTGGACGAACTCTTGGAACAAATCCTCGTCGTGGCCGAGTTGCGCGAACTCAAGGCGAACCCGAACAAGGCGGCCAGCGGAACGTGCCTGGAAGCCTCCAAAGTCGGCGAAGAGGGGGTCTACGCCACCCTGCTGGTGCAACAAGGCACGCTTCGTCGCGGCGACGTGGTGCTGTGCGGCGGCAGTTACGGTCGGGTCCGTGCCATGTACGACGACCTCGGCCGACCGATCGAAGAAGCCGGCCCCAGCGTCCCGGTGCGCATCACGGGGTTGGACGAAGTGCCCGATGCGGGCGACAGCTTCCACGTCGTGCCGGAACTGAGCGTCGCCCGGGAAATCGCCGAGAAACGCCGAGAAAAACGCCTCGAAAGCTCGCTGGCCAAGACCTCCGCCATGACCCTGGAGTCCTTGGCGCAGAAGAAAGTCGCCGAACTGAAAATCATCCTCAAGGCCGACTTCCGTGGTTCGATCGAGGCGATCCGCGCCGAGTTGGAAAAACTCAAGCACGACGAAGTCCGCGTCCGGCTGTTGCACACCGGCATCGGCGCGATCACCGAAAGCGATGTCCAGCTCGCGCTGACCAGCCCCGAAGACACCATCATCATCGGCTTCAATGCCGTCCCCGACGATCAGGCCCGCGCCTTGGCCGAGGCCCGTGGCATCCAGATCCGGGAGTACAACATCATTTACAACCTGAAGGACGACATCAAGAAGGCCCTCGAAGGCCGATTGAAGCCGCGCGAGGAAGTCGTTCACCTCGGCCGAGCCGTCGTCCGCGAAACATTCAAGATCAGCAAGGTGGGCACCGTGGCCGGGTGCCGCGTCACCCAGGGCGTCATCGAGCGGTCGGCCAAAGTCCGAGTCATCCGCGAGGGTGTGGTCGTCTACCCGCCGCCGGACAAGACCGCTTCCCTCGAATCGCTCAAGCGGTTCAAGGATGATGCCACCGAAGTGCGCGAAGGCTTTGAATGCGGTTTGAAGATCGCCGGCTACGACGACGTGAAAGTCGGCGACGTCATCGAAGCGTACCGGATCGAGCAAGTGAAGCGGACCCTGTAGTGTCGAGGGGTCGCCGCCTCGGGATGTGCCTGAAGGCGTTGGCATGTGGGGAATGTCGCAGGGAGGTGAAGGAGCAGGGTGCCACGAATCGGCAGCCCCAGGGTTGCGGCGTGGCACGGCGGGCGGGTTCGCCAGTGTCTCTCCGGCCGACGAGTCGCTCGACCCACTCGCCCACCCCGACTCCCCGCCTCCTCTCCGGGTCGATATGACGGTCAGTTCGCTGAAAGTTCGGCTGCTCCTCCGCGAAGCCCGCACCTTGAAGGACAAGCGGCAAGTGGTGCGCAGCATCTTGGAGCGGCTGAGGGGCGAATTCAACGTGTCGGCCGCGGAGGTCGGCGAACTGGACAACCCGCGGGGCGCGGAACTCGGCTTCGCCGCCGTCGGTTGGGACGGGAAGCACGTCCGCGACGTTTTGCAGCGCATCGCGGAAGCCCTGCGCCGCCACCCCATCGCCGAGTTCCTCAACTCGGAATGGGTCTGAATCGGTCCGCTCGACGTCGGAAGGACTTCGGAGGATCGCCATGAAATCGTATCGGCTGGCCCGGGTGTGCGAAGGGATTCGGGAAGTCGCCAGCGAGACGATCCTGTTCCGCTTGAAGGATCCGCGAGTCAAGGGAGTGACGGTGACGCGGGCCGAAGTCTCCAGCGATTTGCACTACGCCAAAGTGTTTGTGACGATCATGGGCACGCCGGCGGAACAATCGCTCTGCCTGCACGGGCTGAAGCATGCCGCGGGATTCATCCAGTCGCGCTTGGCCGACCGGCTGCAAACCCGCACCACGCCGATCATCCGCTTCGAGATCGACAAGGGCGTGAAAAATAGCATGGAGGTTAGCCGCCTGATTCAGGAAGCACTGGGGGAATTCCGGCCGACCACCGCCGAGACGACCGCGAAACCGGTCTCGGCTGCCGACGTCGAGAACAGGGATGAGGCAACCCAATCCGATGCCGCCGACGGATCGGCGGAACATCCGTCGGATTGATCCGCAGGAGGTTCGCGGAGATCGACGCGCCATGGCCACTTTCACCAACAAACAGCAAACCTTGCAGCAAGTGTTGAATGTGCTGCGTCGGCGTTACGAGCCGGACACGCTCACCCAGCGCCCGGTCCTGGAGACGCTGCTGTACGGCATCCTGCGCGAAGGTGCCACCGCCGAGCAGGCCGATCGCGCCTTCGACAACTTGCAAACCCGCTTTTTCGATTGGAACGAAGTCCGGGTCAGCGAAGCGGCCGAAATCGAAGCGGCGCTGGAGGACCTCCCCGGGGCGGCGGAGAAAGCCCCGCGGGTGATCGGCATCCTTCAGGCCGTCTTCGAACGCGAGTTCTGCTTCAGCCTGGAGGACATCGCCAAGAAAGGCCTGCGAAACGCCGTCAAGACGCTGCAAGACAAGTTTGAAGACGCCACCGACTTCGCCATCGCCTGGACCGTGCAGCGGGCGCTGGGCGGGCATGCCCTGCCGCTGGATGCCCCGTCGATCCGCTGCCTGAAGCGATTGGCCGTCCTCGATGACACCGACGACGACGTGGAATCGCTGCGGGCTTCGATCGAGCATTTCATCCCAAAGTCGAAAGGCCCGGCGTTCAACGAGGGGCTGAGTCGTCTGGCGGCCGAATTCTGCTGGGCAGAGGAACCCAGCTGTGGCGAATGTCCCCTGCGGGGCGACTGCCCGACGGGTCAGAACCGCAAGTCGGAGCCGCGGAACACCCGCTTGAAACCGAGATGAGGCGGCACGAGTCGATGGACCGGCGGGAGCGTCCGCGGCCAACCGACGGGGACGGCGGCGTGGCGTGACTGGAGGCGAGGCGGAGGTTTCAAGACATGTGGCGTGTCGGCGGGATTGTGCTGCTCGGGCTGCCCTGGACGATCGCCGCACAGCCCCCCGAGAAGGATCGGCCCTCAAGCGACCCTTCGTCGCGGCAGGTGGAGGCGCAAAAGCGATACGCCGCCGGCGTGCTGGCGGTCAAGCGCGGCTTGTTCCTCGACGCCGTCCGCGCTTTCGAGGAGTGCTTGCGCCTGGATCCCGAGGCATTACCGGCCCGGCGGCAATTGGCGCAGCATTATCTCACGGTCGGCCGTCCCGACGACGCCTTGGCGATGGCCCGGCAAGTCACGGAACGCGATCCCGCCGACCCCGATGCTTGGCACACTTATGCCCAGCTGTTGCACGATTCCGGCCGACACGCCGACGCCAGAGATGGCCGTGCCCAAGCCGCCTACGCTGCCGGGC
>JAOAAM010000644.1 GCA_026418875.1 Gemmataceae bacterium
CTCCACGGTTCGTGTGCCGGGACAGCCACGAACCACGGCGAGGTATTTTCGCCGGACTTGATGGGCACGAAACTGCCGGCCCAACTCGGCCTCGGCCTCGGCAGTCCGCGCGAACACGAGCAATCCGCTGGTGTCTCGATCGAGACGATGGACGGCGCGAACGGGCCGACGTTCGCCTAGAATTTTTGGAAGCCAGTCGGCCAAGGTGGACGGAAGATATTTCTGGGCGCGTGGGCCGAACTCGGCTGCCTCGTGCTTGTGTCGAACCGTGGTCAATCCCGGTGGCTTCTCCACGACCACGATCGCATCGTCCACGTGAACCAGGCCAATGGGGGGGATCGCGGGCGCTGCCTTGGTCTTGGGTGTCGGCGACGGAGGGCGGCGGGTGGCGGCTCGCTCACTTCGCGTTTTCACCCCGCGGCGATTCGTCGAATCGATGGTGACTTGTTCGCCACGCCGGACCGTCCGGACCGCGTCACGACACACTCGGCCGGCCAGCCGAATGCGCCCTTCTGCAATCCACTGCCGGGCTTGTGTCCACGAAATCCCCAGCCGATGTTTCAAGAAGGCAGCCAATGTTTGGCCGCTCTCCTTGGGTCCAACGGACAAGCTGTTGGGCGTGGGCATGGGCATCGGCATGAGCATGATTCATGCGGCAAAAAAGCCCCATGCCTTCGCGGCGATGGGGCGTCGATTACGGCCAGGCCTTGGCACTGCCCTCTATGAATTGTGGCCGCCGTCGCGATTCAATCGCTGAACTCCTTGTCGTCGATTTTCTCGACGACTTCGAGCTTGGTGTTGACCGCATCCATAAATTTTCTGCCATCCAGGAAGATGGTCGTCTTCATCGGTTTTTTCACGCCGTTGAACTCTTTGTAATCGGCGAGGATCGTCTCCTGCAACGCTTCAACGCCGGCCATGCTCGGGTCGAGCGCCTTCCGCTCGACCTTCAGCAGAAGATACGTTTCCTTGTCGAAATACACCTTGATTTCGGGCCGTTCTCGTCCGGTCACAGAGATGCCCACGGTGTCGCGGTCATTGACCTTTACGCCAGGAATGACCTTCAGTTCGTAGTCTTTTTCCTCGAGCAGGGGCGTGAGGTTCATCACCTTCTGCATCTCGATGCCACGTTTTAGTTCCTGCTTTTGCTCGTCCGGAACCTCTTGCGACATGTTGTTCACCATGAGGCTGACCTGATCGCCGTTAATCGACTGCACGATGCTGAGGCTGTTGCCCATGAAGTCGAGTTGGATGATGGTCTTTTGCTTGTCGGGGTATTGCGAGATGCTTTGAGTCGTGAACTCAAAATCCATGCCCATGATACTGATGGAACCTTTGCTCTCAGCGCGAGTGCCGAGGAATTTCTTCAGATTGTCGGCTCCTCCGTGGGCCTCGATCGCTTTTTTCACGATGTCCTTCGGATCGTCGTCGGCGTGGGTAGTTGGAACCAGCCAAGTAGTGGCCAATATCGCCAACGCGGAAACGACCAGGTGTCGCATGTGACCTCCTGCGGTTGAATCGACTGAAAGCCCGTGCCCTAGTCCAAAGATGAGGCGACAAATCCGAAACGGTGGGCGCGTCTGGGGGTACGGTACGGTCGCCAGTCGGTCGAGGCAACATGGCGTGGTGCAGAGTTGTGCGTTGGGCGGGCAGGCGTCGTGCTGTGGTTTGGATTGACAAAAGTCGCCGCCGCCAGTAAACGCCGGGAGCTATGGAACTGATTTCCCCAGATATTCTGGCTGAAGCCCGCGGGTTGTCGTGGCCGCTCAGCGTCATCGGCACGTTGATCGGCGTGCTGCTGTGGCTGTTCGGTTGGCGTTGGCATCGGTTCTGGGTGGTGTTCATCACCACATCGACGGCCGGGTTGATCGGGATTTCGGGCCATGCCGTGATGGGACCGAGGATGCTCGCCGCCGGCGTCCTCCTCGCCGTCGCCGCCGGGATGATGGCAATGGATCTGTCGCGGTTCTTCGCCTTCGGGACCGCCGGCATCACG
>JAOAAM010000764.1 GCA_026418875.1 Gemmataceae bacterium
AGACAGAGAAAAAGGATGAAACTCGCCCACTGATACTCGAAACTCCCGCTAATCAAAATCAGATAGATGCTGACCAGCGTGCCCACCGAGAGAAAAAAGACCGTCCCCAGCGTGTTTACAATCGCGGTTCGGCTACTGACGGTGCGGAGCGCGACGTGGACGCCCAGAACGGCCACAAATGCCATCAACACGATCAACGCCCCGTCCAAGGCGAAGAAGGCGGCCCAGTTCATCGAGGCCGCGAGGTGTTCCTCACCCCGGGGCGGTCGCGCCAGCAACCCCCACGCGGCGTACACCCCAGTGAGAATCAGGGGCGGCAGGAGAAATTCCTTCGTGTTGAACACGATGCCAAGAAGCTTCCCAAAAACGAACTCCTTCGGCGAAATGTCGGTCACCAAAAGCAAGTCCAACGCCCCACCGTCGCGCTCCGAGGTGATTGCCGTGGCCGACTGCGCGGCGACGAGAAGGAGGCTCAGTACGGTCACGGGAACGATTCCGGTCGCGGCCACAAACGACTGGCTGCCCCGACTCCTGCCATCCATGACGCCGCTGAAAGCGTAGTAGACAATCATTCCGACGACCAAAAAGTACGCCAACTTGATCAGCAAGGGTCGCCGGCCATAGGCCAAAGTTCGAATCTCCCGCCACAGGATCGGGTTGCTCCACACTTCGCGAGCGGGGCCCGGGGCGGCATGGGCTTTCAAGCGATCTTTTTCGTCTTGCTCGTCCGGCCGTTCGCGTTGCATGATCGGCTCGCCCCGCGGATTCCATTGCCGCAGACGTATGATCCCGAGAACGTTGATCGCGACACTGATCAACACCATCACGAACGTGTAGCCGTAAGCCGGATGCAGGAATTGACCTGGAGTTTTCCCTTCCATGACCGCTTGCAGGGCAAAGAAAGGGTCGAGCCACGACTGAGCCGTGTCGACCCACTCCTTCGAAGACCCGGTAAAAAACCCCAAGAGACGGGTCAGGCACAGGTACAAAACAATGAAAAGTGTGGACAACGCAAGCGACTGGAATGTCCGCTCGCGCCAAAGTGCAACCAACCCGCCGAGGGACCCCGATGCTAACACTGTTGCCGCCAAAATAAGGACGGCCTGAACCACCTGCTCGGGGTCGATTCCCCCCAAAAGCAACAGCATCGAGAGGATTGGGACCGAAGCCAGCAGAAGCAACCCGATCGGCAACAGACTTCCGAGGAGTTTACCCAGGACAATTTCGTAATCGCGCATGTCGGTCAACAATAGCAGAACAAACGTGCGACGATCTTTCTCCTGGGCCACCGTGCTGGCCGCCGAGAGGGCGGCGAAAAACACGAGCAAGGTCAACAAGACGTAAGAGAAGATCTGGAATAGCAACAGGCCGAAACGCGAGGTCTCACCCAAAAGCGGGGTTCGGTGCCAACCGACAGCTGCCTGCCATGCCGTCAGACCGATGATCCAGAGCAGCCCCATCGAGGTGGTTCGGGCTAAGTAATGAGCGGCCCGGCGGGGTACGGTTTGAAACTCGCGTGCAAAGATCGGGCCAAGCATTAGGAGTGGCGTGCCTCGTTACGGGGTCGTTCCTTACTTGATG
>JAOAAM010000801.1 GCA_026418875.1 Gemmataceae bacterium
CGCGGAAACTGCGGATGATGAATCAATGCGCAGGAAAGAGTCGAAAGTCAAAGGGCCTCGCGGCCCAGGGCGATCCCTTCGACACGAAGATGATTCGAGCGCAGGTCAGTCGGACAGGGTCTCCGGCTCGCCGATCGCACGGACATATCGTGCCAGGAGCATTTCGACCGCTTGAATTTTCTGCCACTCTTCAAAGGGGATGCGAACCGAGAGTTCGTTCTCGTCCGCTGTGATCGTTTCGCAAGCCGAGGCCAAGCCACGGTGCAGGTAGTCCAGAATTTCCGCCATCCGGGCGGATTGAGCTGGAGTTAGCCGCTGCGGCAGCGGGGGCAGATCACGGTCGTCGGGCCGCCACTCCGGCGGGTCATGCTTGGGTTCGACAAAATCTTCCGGCAACGGCAGCAGGTCGCTGGGAAGCGTGGCGTTGACGGTTTTTTCGACGGGCACGAGGGTAGGCTGAGCCGCCGCGCGGATCTCCGCACAACGAGCACTGATTTCCGAGTTCGAGCCGAAAAGCAGCACGGAACGCCCCACCATGATCTGATCGCCGGGTCGCAGTCGGCGGATTTGCACCGGCATGCCGTTCACCCGGGTCCCATTCGTGCTGTCCAGGTCGGTAATGATGATGTCGCCGCCGTCGAACTGCACTTTGGCATGAAACCGGCTAACCCGCTCGTCATTGAGCCGCAGGACGTTCCCCTCTTCCCGCCCGATCGTCACAGGCACCGGCAAGTTGCGGAAGATCCGCCCCTTATCGACGCCGTCCAGGATTTGAAACGTCACCTCTTTCATGAAGCCCCCAGGTCAACTCGAACCGCGGCTCCCCCCTGTTCCGCCTCGCTCACTCTAGTGTAGCAAACGATTTAGCGCGAGGGGGCGAAAAACACAGCCAGCCCGCCCGCCGCCCGCAACCCGGTTCGAGACGCATCGCGGCAGGGGCAATCGGGAAACGGGTGCGATACAAGGGGGAAAAGGAAGAGTGGACGGGGCCGGGGTTGAACCGGCGACCTAGCGGTTTTCAGCCGCTCGCTCTACCAACTGAGCTACCCGTCCGATGCACCAGATTCTAGGTTCATGCTCAGGCAACGTCAACTTACCAGCGGCCCCGCTAGCAGAGCACGGCCAGGCCGAAGCCCTTGGCCTTTGCCTTCGCCTCGGTCAGAATGTCCGAATGCGTGTGGAAGAAATTCTCGGTCCCGGCGGCGTCCTGAGCCGGCGGCTCGCCGATTTCGAGTGCCGACCGCAACAAGGGTTGATGGCCCAAGCCGTCGCCGACGCCATCCAACGCCCCCACCATCTCCTGGTCGAGGCGGGGACCGGCGTGGGCAAGTCGTTCGCTTATCTCGTGCCCGCCTTCCTCGCCATTCGTGAACAACCCGAAATCCGGGTCATCGTCTCGACCCACACCATCCATTTGCAAGAGCAACTGCTGTTCAAAGATATTCCCCTGCTTCAAGAGGTTTTGCCGGGCGTTCGCGCCGCCTTGGTGAAAGGTCGGCACAATTACCTTAGCCTGCGGCGGCTGCGGGTCGCGCAACGCCGGGCCGCCTCCTTGCTCGATGATCCCACCTTGCAGCAACAACTCATCGAAATCGGTCGATGGTCGCGGCAGACCTCGCGGGGCAGCCGACACGATCTGGATTTTCAGCCCGCGCCCTCCGTTTGGGACCTGGTCGAAAGCGATCATGGGAACTGTCTGGGCCGGCAATGTCCCGACTACCGCAAGTGCTTCTACTTCCAAGCCCGACGGGAATGGAATTCGGCGCAGCTTCTGATCGTCAACCATGCCCTTTTTTTCACCGATCTGGCACTCCGCCGGGCCGGTGCCTCGGTTCTGCCCGACTACCGGATTGTGATTTTTGACGAGGCCCACACGGTCGAGGATGTCGCTTGTGACCAACTCGGCATTCAGGTTTCCCAAGGGTCGTTGGAGCGATTGTTCAATCGGCTGCTGTCCCGCCAGGGTACCCGGGGCTTGCTTGCCGCCCAAGGCACCCGCGAATCGCTGCAACAACTGGCCGCAACTCGCCAAGCCGCCGAGCGGCTCTTCCTCGCCGCCCGGGCCTGGTTCCACTCCCAATCCCGCTCAGGCCGTGGGACACCCTCGACCGAACTACGGGTTCGGCAATCCGGCGTGATTCCCAACCCCCTGACCGAGGAACTGAACAAACTCGCCTTGGTCCTGTTCGACATTGCCGAGAAAATCGAGTCCGATGAGGAGAAGATCGAATTCGTCAGCGCTGCCCAGCAAGCGGCCGGTCTCGCCCAAGCGACCGCCGATTGGATCGATCAGAATCGACCCGAGCAAGTCTATTGGATGGAACAGCGCGGCGAGCACGGGCCGCGGTTCGCTCTGGCAAGCGCCCCAATCGAGGTGGGGCCGATCCTGCGGCAAGAATTGTTGGACAAGGTGCCGACGGTGATTTTCACGAGTGCCACGATGGCGGCGGGCCGATCCGACGATGTCCAGGGCTTCCAACTGTTCCAGCAGCGCCTGGGTGCTGAAAATGCCGCCACCCTTCGGGTCGATAGTCCGTTCGATTACTCCTCGCAAGTCGAATTGTACTTATTTCGAGAGTTGCCCGATCCGGCGAATGAGCCGACCGAGTACGAAAATGCCGTCATCTCGCGCATTCCCGAGTTTGCCGCAAGGACGGAGGGACGAGCCTTTGTCTTGTTCACCAGTTACTCGTTCCTCCGTCGGGCGGCTCAGGAATTGCGCGAAGAGTTGGCGCAGCGGCAATTGGTGCTGCTATGCCAAGGCGAGAACGCTCCACCGCATCAGTTGCTCGAACAGTTCCGCAACACGCCAAGGGCCGTCTTGTTCGGCGTCGATAGTTTCTGGCAAGGCGTGGATGTGAAGGGGGAAGCGTTAACCAACGTGATGATCACCAAGCTCCCCTTTGCCGTGCCGGATCGCCCTTTGATCGAGGCCCGGTTGGAGGCGATCACGGCTCGCGGGGGCAACGCCTTCACCGACTACCAACTGCCGCAAGCCGTCTTGAAGTTGAAGCAGGGCTTCGGTCGGCTCATCCGCTCTCGTCAAGACCGCGGCATCGTGGTCCTGTTCGACCCCCGAGTTCTCACGAAAAGCTACGGCCGAATCTTCCTCGACGCCCTGCCTCCCTGCCGCACCTTTGTCGACGGTATCGAAACCCCGCTCGCCGTGAGCTTCGGGCTGAAACGAAGCCGACGCCGGCGATCAAATTAGAGTGAGGGCAAACCGACGGCAGGCACCGAAAGGATGGTTGCAGTTTCCCCGACGGAAAACCCTGCGTCCTCGCAAACCAGGTCAAGGGTCAGTCCGTCCCCTGCAAGGCATCGAGGGCTTCCCCCACGGTGTCGTAAAGCGCCCAGAGAGTGTCCAGGTTCGTCAGGCGGAGCAACTCCCGGATGCGATTCGAGACCCCCGCGAGAACCAACTCCCCGTCGCCTTGCTTTTTCACCATGAGGTGGCAGCGCAACAGGAACGTGATGAACAGGGAGCCGAAATATTGAACTTGGCTCAAGTCGAAGATAATGCTCGACGGTGGATCATCCTTGAGCGGAGCCAAGACCAATTGAGCCGCTTGCTCGATCATCGAGTCCGAGAGGCATTCGACATCCGCCGACGGGACGACGATGACGACATCGCCGCGGCGCTGGACTTGGAACGACTCGCCGTGGGTTGCCAGTCGGCTCATGACAGGTTCACCTCGACAGCGGGTGGGATCGGATCGTCTCGCCTTCCAGCGTAATGGCGTCGTACCGAGAAATCAAGCAAAAGTTGGGCGAAAGGAGCCGCCTCATAGCATAAAGTCGTCAGCGCGGCCATGTTGGGGCGAACTCGCTCATCGAGCGGCAAGTGGCTACTTTTCGGACTCGCGGTGGGTGGAGCGGTGGGCGAAGCAGTCGGCGGATTCGCGTCGCCGGGGGAAGGTATTGCTCAGCCGAGCCGCGATGCCTTTCGCCGAGCCACCCGAATCTTGGCTCGGGCCCGGCGTTGAGCTTTGTCACGCTCTGCCAACTGCTGGTCGGTGACGGCTCGAGCACGAGTCGCCTGTTGCAACGCGGTTTCGGCTTCGGCAAGTTGAATTTCCTCAGCCGTTTGCGCCGACGATGTCAGCACCGTCACCATGTCGCCGCGAACCTGAACGAACCCGCCATCGACATACAACCGCATGAGTTGCTCACCCCGACGGATGCGGAGTTCACCAATCCCCAAGCGGCCGATCAGTGGGGCACGGCCGGGGAGGATGCCCAACTCGCCGTCGAACAACGGCACCACCACCGAATCGGCAGGTTGCTCCAGGACGGCACGCTCGGGAGTGACCACCGCGACTTGCAAGCGTCGGCCGTGAATCGCAGTCGGCCCCTTGGTGGATTCAGCCATGTTCGCCTTCCCCGTTGGTCCGCTCCGCCGGTTGCATCACTTCCCGCTCTTCATGCGCTCGGCCTGTTCGGCCGCTTCCTCGATGGCGCCGACGTAACGGAAGGCGTCTTCCGGCAAGTGGTCCCACTTGCCGTCGCAAATCTCCTCGAAACTGCGGATGGTGTCTTCCAGCGGCGTGACTTTCCCTTCTTTGCCCGTGAAAGCCTGGGCGACGATAAACGGTTGCGAGAGGAATTGCTCGATGCGGCGTGCCCGAGCAACCACTTGTTTGTCTTCCTCGGACAGCTCCTCGACGCCGAGGATGGCGATGATGTCTTGCAGTTCACGGTTGCGTTGCAGGATTTGCTGAACTCGTCGGGCCACGTTGAAGTGCCGTTCGCCGATGTATTGCGGGTCGAGCAGACGGCTGTTGGAGGCCAGGGGATCGATGGCGGGATAGATGCCTTTCGCGGCGATCGACCGCTCCAGGTAAATAAACGCATCCAGGTGTTGGAAGGTGTTGGCCGGGGCCGGGTCGGTCGGGTCGTCGGCCGGAACGTATACGGCCTGGACCGAGGTGATGGCCCCTTTGGCCGTCGAAGTGATACGCTCTTGCAACTCACCCATCTCCGTGGCCAAGGTCGGCTGATAACCCACGGCGCTGGGCATTCGGCCCAAAAGCGCCGAAACTTCCGAACCGGCCTGCGAGAAGCGGAAGATGTTGTCGACGAACAGCAGCGTGTCGGCCCCGGTCGAATCGCGGAACCATTCGCACATCGTCAGGGCGGAAAGGGCCACCCGCAACCGCGCCCCGGGCGGCTCATTCATCTGCCCGAACACCATCGCCGTTTGGGTCAACACCGACCGATCGGTCGCGCCGATCTTGGTCTCCTGCATTTCCAACCACAGGTCGTTGCCTTCGCGGGTCCGTTCACCGACACCGGCAAACACCGAGTAACCCC
>JAOAAM010000811.1 GCA_026418875.1 Gemmataceae bacterium
TGTCGACGCAGCGACTCGAAGAGAGCGAGACCCGGTCCGGGAACCCACTCGCCATTCCGGGCATGCGATGCCCCTGCCGGGACATGCCAGGCCGCAGCGAAGCCGCGGTAGTGATCGACCCGCACCAGATCGACCTGCTTCAAGACTGTCCGCAATCGCGCCACCCACCAGGCGTAATCGTCGGCCGCCATCGCCTCCCAGTCGTACAGCGGATTGCCCCAGAGTTGCCCATCCTTGGCGAAGTAGTCGGGTGGCACGCCGGCTTGCACTCGCTGCCGACCTTGGGCATCGAGAAGGAACAGTCGGGGGTTGGCCCAGACATCCGCGGAATCGCCATTCACGAAGATCGGCACATCGCCGATGATCCACACTTGCCGACGTCGGGCGTAATCCCGTAAGGCCGACCACTGATGGAAAAAGGCGAATTGGTGGAAGCGGTAGCGGTGCAGGGCATCGGCGAGGTTTCGCCGGGCTTCGTCCAAGGCAGCCGGATCCCGCCGACGCAACTCCTCGGGCCAATCCTGCCAAGAGCGGCCTTGGTGGACCTCCTTCAAGGCGAGGAAAAGGGCGAAATCCTCCAGCCAGTATGAATTCTCCGCGACGAACTGATCGAACTCATCACGGAGCAAGCCCCGGGCACGGAGTCGAAACGTCTCGCTGGCACGATCCAAGAGGCCGAGTTTGAGCGGGACGACGGCGGCGAAATCGACGAAGTGATGGGGCAAGTGAACCGACGGCAACTCTTGCCGAGCCAACAGTCCCTCCCGGGCGAGCCATTCCGGACTGACGAGCAGCGGATTGCCGGCGAAGGCGGAGGCACTTTGGTACGGCGAGGCCGTGGGGCCGACGGGTCCCAGCGGCAGCACCTGCCACCAACATTGACCAGCTTGGGCAAGGGCGTCGATCCATTGATACGCGGCTGGCCCCAGGTCGCCGATGCCGAAATCGATCAACCCTTCGGCGGCAGGCAACGAGGAGGGATGCAGCAGGATGCCGCTGGCACGGCGCGGCCGGGTCGTCGCCGGACGCCCATTCGATGCGTCGGCGGACCAGGCGGTTTCGGCCCGGGGCACGCTTCCCCAGCCGGGGCGAGAATCAATCACGGCGCTTGAGGCGTTCAAGGTCGGGCAAATCCACAGGGTGAAGGTCGCGTTCGTCAAACCCCAATTCGAGCGCCCAGCGCATCGCGTCTTGGGCAGCGCCCGCATTCCCCGCACGATCGTGAGCCATGGCCAGGTGAAAGTATCGCAAGGCCGTCGGTGCCTCCGCGATGGCATCCTCCAGGTCCTGAATCGCCTCGATCGCGCGTCCTAGGGCTAGATATACTCGGGCACGGGTGTCGAGCAGGTCTGGAATCGGTCCGACCCCGACGATAGCGCGTTGCACGAGCTGCAAGGCTTCCGCCGAGGGCCCCTGGTGGGCCAGCACCCAGGCGAGGTTATTCAGTGCGACGACGTGGTTGGGCTGCTGGGCCAGCACTTGTCGATAGAGTTGTGCTGCCGTCGCGAAATCGTGGCGGAATTCGGCAAGTTCGGCCAGGTGCAGGTCCAAGCTGACTTCCGGATGTTGGCGTGCCGTCGCCCGGAGCCATTGCTCGACCAGCTGACACTGTGCCTCGTCAGCGTGCGCCTCGCGCAGGGCAGTGATCTCGGCCGAAGCCCGCAGGTTCACGGGGATCTTCATTCGAGGATCGCGCAGCCAACGCAACGCGGCCTCGCGTTCGCCGGTGTGACTCCACAAGCCGACGATTCGGACCACCGCCTCGGGGCGCGCCCGGATGCTGCGTTCGTAGTATTGCAAGGCCATCTCCCTCAACCGCATCCTGTCCTCGGCGGAGAGCGACCGGCCCCTGCGGACGAATTCGTCCAACAGCGTCGCCGCCAGAAAACATTGCTGCAGGGTGTCGTCCGCTTTCTCTTTGCCGCTGATGAATGTTGCCAGATGCTGCAAGAGCGGCCCGATGCGATTTTGTTGAAACAGCAGTCGGCAGCGTAAATTGACCGCCAGCACGCTGTTTGGTGCAAGTGCCTCGACCTGCTGCACCACCGCTTCCGCCTCCTGCAACTTACCCTTTTGCAGCATGCGCCGGGCCAGGTGCGCTAAAGGCATCGGATTGCGGCGATCGGTCGCGGCCGCCGCACGATAGTGCGGCTCGGCCTTGTCCCAATTTCCCTCGACATCATGCAACCGGGCCAGCACGAAACGGTCTTCTCGACTGGCCTCGCCTCGGCGGACCATTTCCTCCAAAAGGCGAATCGCTTGCTGCCGGGGTGTGGGTGTCTGACCATGATTCGGCTGCTGCGACCACAGGACGACCTTGGCCCGCAGGTCGTCCACAGAGCGGCCGTTTTCTGCCTCGTTTTGCCGCAGCAACTCGAAGCCACGCTCGAATTGTTCCGGCGTGCGTTCCGCGATCCCCAGCACCGCCAGGTTCCGCCTCACCCAAGCACGATCGGCGGCTTCCAAAGAGTTTGGCTCGGCCAGGAGACGTTGCAGGCTGGCGATGGCGTCCGCCGTCCGTCCGGTGAGGATCAGCAAACGGACGTAGCGTCGGAGCGACATCGGGTCGAGGATGCCCGCCTCCATCATCTGCCGATATTCTTGCACAGCGCGATCGTGTTCCTGGAGGGCCTCATGGCAGGCGGCGACGACGCGGTGGGCCAGGTCGGCCGGCAGCGACCGCCGCGCCTGATCGATCAGTTGCCGGGCTTCGTCCGTCTTGCCATCCGCGAACAGTGCCTCGGCGAGGGTGATCCAAGTCTCCGGCAGGTGCCGCCCCTTGTCCACGGCCGAGCGAAAGCTCTGGTATGCCGCCGCTTTGTCGCCCGTGTCCCAAAGCATCTTGCCCTGCCAGACCAACTCCCTCGGGTCCGGCGTGTCGTCGCTCCACGCTTGCTGCACGAACTGCTGCACCACCGAGCTGCGCAACAACGGGGCGATTTGCGTCAGCATCGAGCGTTGCTTCTCCACCGGTAACACCGCCCGCTGTTGCACGCGGCTGAGGACGGCCTCCGCCCTGTCTCTTATACACATCT
>JAOAAM010000814.1 GCA_026418875.1 Gemmataceae bacterium
GTCAGATGTGTATAAGAGACAGCCTTCGGGGAGCGTGTCGCTGTCGTCCAAGCGAAGCTGGTCGGAGACGGCCACGACGCACGGCGCGGTCAGCCCTTCACGCAGCGACCGGATGTGTTTTTCAGCCGACGCCCGCCGCCAGTAACCCAGGATTTCCAGATAAACGACCCGTCCGGTCGCCCGGTGGGTCAGGCGGTAGTCAGGGACCCACCACCCGCGGCCCAAGGGCACCAACTCGGCCGCCTCGGCGATGTCCCAACCTGGAGCACGCTGCCGAAATAGTTCGACGAACATCGTACATTCCGGCGGCACGTAGCCAGTGGTGTCCGGCAAGTGCGAGCGCAGGCCATCGGCGGCGGTCAGGACAAAATGCTTTTCCGTCCGCTTCGCCCCCCAGCGTAGCTCCGCCCGCAACTCGAAATCCCGGCAGAGAAGCAAGTGCGGGAGGAACAGCGCCAACTGCACGCCGTACTTGGTCGTGCTTTGGAACAAGCTGAGCGGGCCGTCCAGGCGGAAGGTGATACTCGAGGTGCCCGTGGCTTCCACTTCGCACATCAGCCGACGAAACTTGATCGCCCGCAGCAACGCCCGCAGTTGCGCCACCGACGCCCCGCGCAATTCGACCACGACCTGCGTGGCGCGGAAGAGCACGGCCTGAGCGCAGGCCAGGTTGTACCGATCGATCAATTGAGCGGCGGTCAGGTCGCGGAAGGTGGTGAGCCGTTGCTCGCTTTTAAGATCGGCGAACAACGACCGCTCGACCGCTCCGGCATCCAAACCGAGGTTCCGCCCCACTTGCTCCAAGATTTCGTCACGATCGAAACGGCCCTGCGACCGTTGGATCGCGGCGGCAGCAAAGACCGCCTCGCGGACTTGTTCCGGAGGAACCTCCGCCGGCATCTCGAATACGCAGCGGTCCTCCAACAGCTTCGCCAAGCCACGGAACACGATCTGACCCGGATGATTGCCGATCAGTTCCTCCAGTTCGCTCTCCAACTCGCCCCGCGATCGGCCCGCCTGTCGCCGGAACAAGTCCAAGACCTGTTCCGCAATCTCCAGCCAGGCGGCGGAGGTGGGGTCGAGGTACTGCGGCACCAGCCGGTTGCGCGAAGATCGGCAGCGAACCAATTGCAGCGGCAGCAACTCATCCTCCTTGCCCGGGGCGGGTCAATCGTGTCGCAACGCCTCGATGGGATCGAGACGGGCCGCCTTTCGCGCCGGGTAGCTGCCGGAGATCAGCCCAACCAGCACGGAGAAAGCGAAGGCCACCGCCGGGGCCCAAGGCTGGATCAAGGTGGGGACTTGGAATCCGCGGGTGAGGACTTGTGTCGCCGCGACACCGACGATCAGCCCGAGCAGCCCGCCGCCGCAAGAAAGCACCAGGGTTTCGACGAGGAATTGCCGGGCGATGTCGCGCCGCTTGGCCCCGAGTGCCCGACGCACGCCGATCTCCCGAGTTCGTTCCGTGACCGTCGCCAGCATAATGTTCATGATGCCGATCCCGCCGACCACCAGCGACACCCCGGCGATGGATGCCAAGATGAGCGTGAACAGACGTTGCGTTTTCTCCGCTTTCTCCAGCAGGTCGAGCGGTACCGTGACGACGACGTCGCGCTTCGGGTGGAATTGATCCATCATGGAGCGCAGCACAGCGGCCGTCTTGGCGACGTTTGGGGTACGATCGACGGTCACGGTGATCTGGCTGATTTCGACCTTCTCCCGCTGGAACGAGCCGGATTGATAGCGTAAAAGCTCCGAGCCGAACCGCGCGTGGTCGGTTGAATAGGGAATGAAGACGACTCGGTCGAAATCGGTGTCCACATTCAACGAACTCCCGACCGCGAGGTTTTTCGGCTCCGTCACACCCACGACCTTGAACGACTTCAACGAGCCGACATCTTCGATGGTGATCGTTTTGCCGATCGGATTCGCCGCAGGGAAAAGAACCTCGGCGGTACCGGCACCAAGAACGCAGACATTGTCGAAGCGTCGGCCATCCAGATCGGTCAGCCCACGGCCCAAGGCGACGCGGATGTTGTTCTGGTCGAGAAACTCCGGCGTGACGCTAACGACCCGAGCATTCAGCTTTCTCTGGTGATGCCAGATCGTCCGGGGATGTTCGCGCGTGGGGTTGGCAGCGACCACGGTGGGGATCGTCGAACGGATGCGTCGCAGGTCGGCCGAGGTCAACCCGTAAATCAGAATGTCCTCCCGAGCGGAACTGCGTTCCGCCCCCGCTGTCGGCTTGACGCTACGCAATAGGATCGTGTTGACACCTAAGTCTTGCAACTGCCGCAGTGCCTCGAAGCGAGCGGCTTCGCCTACGGCGAGCATGACGACCACGCTGGCCACCCCCAAGACGATGCCCAACGTTGTCAGAGCCGAGCGCAGCCGATGTGCCGACAGGCTCCGCAATCCCAGTCGAACCACGTGAAGCCACCGGCTCAGCATGGAACCTTTTCCCGCGACGAACTCAGCACCCGCGCGGTGAGCAAGATACGGACTCGGTAAGTCACGGACCCGATGGCCCACTGGGTAAGGGTCGCTCTGCCGTGGGCGGCTCGGTCGATCGACGCTCTGTCTCGGGTTGGTCCTTGGACTCGGCCGCGGCTCGGGATCGCGCATCCAAGGCCACTTCCTCCCCCACTTCCAACCCGTCGACGATTTGTACCAGCTGCTCGTTGGCCTCGCCAATGGTCACGGTCCGCGGCTCGACCCTCCCACCTCGAACCACGTAGGCCAGGTGTCGGCCCTGTTGCTCAGTCACAGCCTGCACGGGAACGAGGATAGCGTCGCGAATGGTCTCAATCATGATCCGCACTTCGCCGGTCATGCCCGGCTTGAGACCTGCCTCCAGGGGCAAATCGTCGATGTCGATTTCGGTGAGGTACTCCTTCACGCTGCTACGCCAGTTGCTATCCGCCAAGGTGGCGACAGTTTTCACGGTGCCATTCAAGATGCGGTTCGGCAAAGCATCGACCTGAATCGTCGCCTTCAAACCCGGTTTGACTTTCTTGACGACCGACTCGTGGACCCGAAGTTTCACCTTCATGCGAGTCAGGTCCGGCAGGGAGAAGATCGGCTGCTGGTAATAGAGGGTGGCTCCCGGACCGATTCGTTGGCTTTCGTCCCAAGGCCGCTTGAAATACACAACGATGCCATCCTGCGGGGCCTTGACGATGTACCGCTCCATCTGGCTTTGCAGCCGTTCGAGTTGCTTCCTTTCCAAGGTGAGGGTGTCCTCGGCGGCTTGCAACTCGCTTTGCGCTTTCTCGATGGCCGCTTGCGCGGACTTCTTCCTCCGCTCCAACTCCAGTCGTGCTTCTTTCTCCTTGAAACGCAGTTCGGTGATTTTCTTCCGCGCATCGTAGTCGAGCACTTTCAACCGCAGTTCATCGCGGTCTACCGAGTAGCTTTTCTGCTCGACTTCCATTTCCTTGAAGCGGAGTTGCTCGAGTTGGGCAAATCCTCGGGAGACCAGCCGCTTGGTCAGTTCCAACCCGGCGCGTGCTTCAGCGAGGTCTTTTTTCGCCAGTTCCAGGGCACCGCGCTTCTCGTTCAGCTCGGCGCCCATTTCGGCTTTCTCGTACTTCTCCAACTCGAGGATCGCGGTCTGCATATCCAGTTCGGCCTTGGCGATCTCGCTTTCCTGTTTGTTCAGTTGCAGGTCCAACTCGGCCTTGGCGGCTTTCGCCTTCCCCTCCGCCTGCTTGCACTTGATTTCCTGCTCGCTGTACAGCCTTTGCATCGCCTCCATGTCGAAGCGCGCGACTTCCTCGCCCTTTTTGACGTGAGTGCCTTCGGGAACGATCGAGACGAGCTTGTTCTGATAACCTTCGATCTCGCAGCGGACTTCGACGGCCTCCTGACTGTCCAGTTCGCCGCGTTCGATGACGACGATGGGCAAATCGCCGAGGATCACGGGGGCCGTGAGGATCTGAGCGGCCTGCCGCTGCTGCCAGGCGCGGAATCCGTACCAACCGGCACCGCCCAGGGCCAAGAGCAGGAGCGTGGCCTGCCCCAGCCTCCGCAGCAGGGGGCGGCGGCTATTGGCCTCCGTCGGCAGGTCGAGGAGCGGGGAGGAGTTCGGTCGAATCACTGGTTCGGTCGGTGGGATTCGACCCGGAGGGGACTGAGGCACGCTGCTCATCGGTGGGCATTCCTCGATCGTCGAGCCGGAGCCGTTCCAGATCCAACAAATAGCGAATGCGGAGTTGCTCGTAACTCACGTAACTCCGAGCCAACGCATTGCGGGCTTGGAGCAGGGCGTTCAACGCATCCAATATATCCAATGTACTCGATGTACCGGTGGTGTCACGCGCGCTGAGGATCTGATTGCGGGCCGACTCGACCTGCCGGGCCGCCGAGATCACATTCTGCCGAGCGATCTCGAAACTCAATCGTTCGATTCGCAACTGCCGCAAGTCCAGCCGGATTTGCTGCGAGATCGAGTCGGCCAGTGCCATGTAGGCTCGACGGGCACGCTGGTAGTTGATGAGGCTGGCGCGGTAGGCGTTGCGCTCGGCGAACCGGTTGAGCGGCAGGTCCAGGTTCAGCCCGACCGTGTAGCGGGACTGGGCCGCGGAGAAGGCGAAGGGGTTGGCCCCGGCCGGATCGACGCCCAGGTTCACGCCGCCGTTCACATCTAACCCGGCCCGGAGCGCATTGGCGGCCACTCGCACCTTCCGCCAGGCATCGGTGACGCGGGCTTTGGCATTCATCAAATCCAGGCGATTCGCCAGAGCCTCTTCCAGGGCCGCGCTCTCGTCGTCGTCGACCGTTGGCAACTCGATCGCGTTGATCCGCAGGACCGTTTGGATGGCGGTGAGATCGTCTTGCTGCGAGAGCAATTCGCGGGTGTACTTCAATAGCCGCTCCCAGGCCCGGCGCGGGTCGGTGGGAATCAACTGTTTTGCGTCGGCGGCGATGTTTGCCGGCAGTTCGGCCAGCACTTGTCGAATGTCCGAAAGGGCGGTGCGATACCGCTCCAATTCCTGCCGGCTGCGTTCCCGCTGTTCTGGATCGTCGGTGCTGCGGCGTAGACGTTGCTCGGCTCGGGCCTGATCCTTGGCCACGCGGTCCACGAACGGGGGAGTCTTCTTCGCCATCTCCTCAAGTTGTTCGTAGCTGCGTTGCAGTGATTCGGCGGAGGGCAGGCGTTCCAGTTCACGTAGCCGAGCCGTTTGGAATTTCTCGCAGGAATCCCGCAACGACTCCAATTCGGGATCGACCAATTGGAATTGCGTCAAGGGGCTGTCGTCCAGCTCCACGGGCAAGGTGGGCGGCAGGCCGAGGCGGAGCTTGAAGGTATCCAACGCCGTTTCCAAGTCCGCCTCAGCCTGGGCGACACCCAGACGTGCTGCCAGAAAACCGCGAAAGACCTGATCGACCTGCACCCGAGATTTTTTTCCACCCTCGAATAGTTCCAGGTGCAGGCGGTAGTTCTGTTCTTGAGCTAGCAGGTTTGCCTGTTGGTTGCGGATGTTTTGCAGGATCAGCAGCAAGTTCAGGTATCCGTTCAGCGTGGTCACATCGGCCCAGAACTGCTTGCGGAAGCGAGCAAAATCCCGCACGGAGTAAAGCAGTTCCCTCTCCGCTTGGGTCAGGCTCTCCAGTCGGACCTCGCGGCTGGCCGCACGCAGCAGGGGCTGCACGAGCGAGACGGCCAGGTTGGAGGTCATGACGCGAGCACCGCCGTTGGCGAATTCCCAGACCCAGATGTTGGCGAAGTTGGTGAGGAACTGCCCGCCGGCGGCCAAGGCTCGGCTGAAACCGGCCTCGTTCGAGACCGTCAATTGATTGCTTTCGCCATTGGCGAATCCGCCGGTTCCGAAGTGCGAAAATTGTGTGCCGTGCCGACCAATCCATTGCGGCATGAATTGGAAGCGAGCCAGGGAGACATCCAGCGCCGCCAGATAAACTGCCTCATACGCGGTCTGATACTCCCGGCTGTGTCGCAGGGCTAACTCGACACAACGCTCGGCGTCGAGGCGAAGCCGGCCTCGCTCGTCGAGCGGCAGGTCTTGCCGCCATTCGTCGTTCTCGATCGAACCGGCGACCCCATCCCGGTCCCAACTTTTGCCGCCACGCATCCCGCCGGGGCGATCCATCCACAGCCGGGCGGCAGGGTCGTCCGGCGGGCGGGGCGGGCGGTCCGGGTCATGCGGATCTGCCAAGCGTGAGTTGGGCGAGGCCTCGACGGGCCGATCGCCAATCGAGAACGCCGGATCTGTCACCCGCGAGCGGATCAGCGCGTAGGCATCCCGGTCGGACCAGCGCCGGTAATAACTCCGGTCGCAGCCGATCGTCCCGATCAGCAACAGCAAGGCGAGGCGGCAACGCAAAGCATTCCCCCGGAGATGCTGTCCCGACACGCTCCCCCAGCGCGCAGGTCATCCCCATATGCGGGAGTGCGGGATAACTGGGGTGAGGAATAAAGTCAACTGAGAACTCGACGCCCGCCGAACCGACACGCACTCCCGAAGAGTTTCGGGCAGGCGAAGGCAACAAGGCGCGGTTCCTCGGGGGACTGCCGAACGAAGGGGCGTTATCGGCGGTAGGTGTTCAATAATTCAGCCCGCTTTTGCGGACGTGAACCATCGGCTCGTCGCTGCGGAACAAGGCGCCCTCCGTAATCCGGGCGAGGACGAGGTGGTGATCGCCGCTATCGAAAATTTCGGTCGGAGTGCAGTGCAGCACGGCGAGGGCCTCGGTCAGGAGGGGTGCCTGCCCGGATTGTCGTTGGACGCGCTCTTCGTGCCGGGGTAGTTGGTCCAGCGGCAGACCTTTGCCGAAATGACTTAACAACTCCCTTTGCCCGACGGACAGGATGTGGACGGAAAAGGGCGTCCCCGCGCGTAGCCATTCGCCGATCGGCCGACCCCGACGCACCGCCAGGCTCAGCATCGGCGGATCGAATGAACACTGCTGGATCCAACTCGCCAGAAAGGCGGACTCTTCGTTGTCCCGTCGGCATGTGACGACGAACAACCCACTCGGGATGCGGCCCAAGGCAGCAGCCAGGTCCGACACGCCTCGATCCTCCCGTTACCTCAGCAAGACCTCGATGCGACGACCGATGTCCTCGTAATCGACATGGTCATGATATTTTTTGACCAATCGCCCTCGACGGTCGAACAAGAAAACGCAAGGCGGACCATCGATCTTCAGCTTTGCCTGCCAGACTTCGGGCTTTTCTTGAAGCCAGTAGTTTTCGGTGTCGGCACGCTGGGCGGAGAGAAACTCGCGCAAGCGTGATCCTGCCTCGGAATCGTCCGGATCGTCGAGGCTGACCGTGAGGACAACCAACCCCTGGCGGGCGTATTGGCGGTGCAATTGCATCAAGCGGGGGAACTCACGTTTGCACGGCAAGCAGTAGTTCGCCCAGAAATCGACGAGAACGACCCTGCCCTCCAACGCGGCCACTCGTTGGGCTAACGCATCGTATCGAATGGTTTTCAGGGATGGTGTGCTGTTGAGCGGAGATTGAGGCTGAGCCGGTAACCACGAGACTGCCACGGCGAGCCAGATGCAGGCGCCAACGGCGTGTTTCATACCCGGATCTCCGGAAGAAGTCGGCTCAAATCGTACCTTCGTGGCGAGATGAGGGCCAGTGCAATTCCAATGCGGAAGGAGCAGTTGGCCGTGGGCAGCGAATGTCGGTCGGCTGTGGCTGGTCGCGGGGCGTGGTGTGCCGGGGGGCGGCGTGGGCCAGAATGCGGCCCGCGGGTTGGTGCTGACCGGGGGAAGGAGGCAATCCTATAATGGTGTCGGAATGCAAGATGGGCCGGGGTTGCAACCGAGGAAGGCATGCAATTTCAGTTCCTTGTGACGCCGACGTCGCCGCCGGAGAGCGGGGCCGGCGTCGAGTCGTCCATTCGGGTGAGTGAGTTGGCCGAACTGCTGCGCGAGATCCGGGACGCCCAGCGAGAGCAAGTGGCGTTGTTGCGGCAGCAGGCGTCGGCGCAGGATGCGGGCAGCCGTTGGCGGGCATTTTTGGATCGGTGGAAGGAAGATTTTGGCTCGCTGCCGGCAGCTTGCCGGAAAGTCTTGCCTCACCTGGAGCGAGCCTACATGACGTTGATCGCGGAATTGACGCAGCACCTGGACGAGCAGGGGGAGGACACGACGAATAATGAATTTGCCCTGGGAGAATTTCTCGACCGATTCGGGGTTCGGCTCAGCCAACTGGGTGCGATTTTGAGCCTTGTCGGCCCGTTGGCCGAGATCGCCGCCCCGAGTGAGCGGAAGCCGTGACCTCGGCCCGTTCGTCGCTCCATATCCCACCGAGCTTCATGGAAATCGCTGCCAACGATCTCGCTTGCATCCACGACCTGTACGCCCAAGGGCTGTACGTGCAAGCCTACCACCGGGCCACCGCCTTGGCCCCGTTGCGCGAGTGGGAGGGCACGGCCGCTCGCTTGCTCGCCGGTCGCTTGGCACGACAGTTGGGCGCCCCGCGCCTCTCCCGCTGGCAATTCCTGAAGGCCTACCGCGGGCAGCCCACCCATCCCGAGGCGATCTACTACCACGCCCGCTACTTCCTGGAGCAGCACGACCTGCTTTCGGCTTGGCAGTTCTTGCGGCGAGAGCGCGACAGCATCGAGGATGCTGCCCCGGACCTTCGGGCCGATTTATACAGCCTGCACGCCTTCCTGGCGGCCCGCTTGCGTGATTTCGAGCAAGCCGAAACCTGGATGAACCGGGCACTGGAGTTGGCACCGGATCGGCCTTGGGTCTACGTGGAGCAGACAGCTTGCCTGGAATTGGCCGACCGCATTCCCGAGGCCCTAGCCGTCGCCGAGCGAGCCTTGGCCCTCAAACCGCTGTTTCGCCCCGCCGTCCAGGCCGCCGCTCACCTGTTGCTTCTGCTCGATCGGGATCGAGAAGCGCTCGACCTGCTGCGGGAGGCGGACGAGCGGCTGGAATGTGCCAGCATTTCGGCGCAGTTGGCGGCGCTGCAAGATGAGTTGGGTCTGCATGCCGACGCCCGACGGAGCTACGACCGCTTCGCGGAATTGTCGCCGATGATGGAAACGGAGGTGGCGGAGTGGCTGGCGGCGCGTCGGTCCGATGTGTTGTACGAATTGGGCGACGTCGCTGGGGCGAGAGAGCAGGCCGCACAGGCCGGTGATGGCTTTCACCGAACGTTGTCGGAGCGTCTGAGCGAGACTTCCCCCGATGCCCGCCGCGTGGTCCTGGAACGACTCGAAAGATTGCCACGCTCGCTGAATGCGACAGCACCCGCGGCTTTGGTCATGATCCGCCGCTATTGGCGACCCGACGAGCCACTGCCGGGCGACGAACCGTTTCGGCTGGATGCCCCCACGGAGTATCAGGAACGCCGTTGGATCGAGCAGCCCAGCCCCGGGGAGGACGATCGGCCGTGGATCGTTCGTGAGTTCACTGCGACGCCGCCGGCTTTGCACGCCCTGTTGGATGCCGGCGTTCCCGTGGCGTTGAGCGTGGTCGAGGCGACGTATGCCCAACTTCAGGCGATCGCCGGCTACGACCAGCTTCGAGGCGTGCTGCTGTTCCGCGACCCCAACGAGCGGCACCTTGGCGAGATGATGCTCGAACCGTTGTTGGAACGATTCAAGGCGAGCGGGCCGCGGGCTTTGGTCGCCGTCCCGCCGAACGAAGCCCATCGCCTGGAGGGGCTGGAACTCCCCGATTCCTGGCTCTACGAGCAGGTGTACCAACTGCATCGGGCGATGGAATCGTTCGAGCGGGAGTCGGCCGGCGCGATCCTCGCCGAAATGCAACGGCAAGCCCCCGATCATCGCCTCACCTTGTACGCTCGCTATCTGCTGGGTCGTTACGACGCCCACAACGTCGAGCAACTCGCCGCCGTGGATGAATTGCTGCAACGCTTCCCGGACGACCCGACGTTCCTTCTGGCCCGCGCTCACGTCCTGCGCGACCTGGATCGCCGGGAAGAGCGATTGACGCTGTTGCGGCGGCTGGCGGATCAACCCACCGC
>JAOAAM010000049.1 GCA_026418875.1 Gemmataceae bacterium
TAGCAGGACAACCCAGCGGCGAAGGTCGCGCAGTCGGTCACGCACCGCGATGGGGTCTGTCACCCACTCGTCGGCCTCGCCGGAAGTCCAATCGCCGAGGGCACGAGCCTCCACGGTGTCGGTAGCGTCGGCCGGGGGCAGATCGGATTGGTGAACCACGGTCATTTTCTGAGGCCTGTCGAATCCGCAGGGGACGACGCTGCCGGGCGGAACCGTTGTTCTATCGTCGTGGCCCGCTGGCGCCAACTTGCGTAAACCGACGGCGGACACTCGGGCACCAGGTTCGCGCAACCGGATCGGACAGAACCGGGGCGAAATCTCGCTGGAATCTCAAGCGGATACTCGAACTCAAGCGGATGATCAAACTCAAGCGGATGACTGAACTCAAGCGGATAATCCAACTCAAGCAGACGATCGAACGGGGATGGACTGCCCCCGCCCGGCACAGCGATTCAACGCATTTTCCGGCGAAAGGGTGCGTTGCAGTTCGTCGGGGTGACGTCGGAACCACGCCGCCACCAGCAACACGTGATCGACCATGTCACGGGGAACGAGGTGGGGCCAGCTCAGCTCATCCACGAACACACGTTGGATGGCATGGGCCGCCGCCCGAGCCGTGACCCCGTCTCCCGGCGCAGGCACGACGCAACAGACCCGACCACGACGGATCAAGTACCACAGCGGTGTCGCGGCACAGGAAGGGGCATACACGAAGCTATGCCGACTCCGGGCAGCATCCACCCATCCCAGCCGTTCGCGCAACCACCGCAGGGGCAAGATCTGGTTGCGAATCAAAGCCGCACGCTCAAATTCCAGCCGTGCTGCCGCTTCGTTCATCATCGCTTCGAGCCGATGCAGGATCGTCGAATCCCGGCCGTCGAGGAAGGCCCGCAGCGACCGCACATGACGGGAATACGTGGCCCGAGTCGTCAGAGCGGCGCAAGGCCCCAGGCAGGTCTGCAATTCGTACCGCAAACAGCCTGCTGTGTGGATCACGGGGAACAGTTCCCGTTGATCGGCGAAGCGCATCGGTTGTGACTGGGGGCAGTCACGAAGTTGGAACAGGTCATTCAACTTCCGCACGGCCCAACGCGCCAGCCGCATGCCGCGCACCGGACCATAACACATCAATTCCTGCCCCGTCGGCTCCCGCGAGACGTACAGGTACGGAGCGGGACGGCGGCCGAGACAAACCCAAACTTGCCGCTCCCGGCTGGGCAGCCCCTGAACGTTGAACCGTGGCTTCCACCGCCGAATCAGCTCCAATTCCCGGATCAACGCACCGAACTCGCACTCTCCCGTTTCCCACACGATGGCTCGCGTTTCGTCGATGATCCGGCCGGATTTCTCTTGCCGGCTGCCCTTGAGAAAATAGCTCAGCAGCCGGCTGCGCAACACTTTTGCCTTGCCGACGTAGATCAGCCGGCCTCGCGCGTCCAGCATGCCATAGACGCCGGGCAGTCGTGGGCACTCCGCCCGCAGTCCCTCGCGCAATCGAACTCGACTGGACGAAGCCACGTGACCGGTCGGGGGCGAGTCGGTGCCGCCTCGCAAGCCATCCGGCCCGAATCCGCTGAAGCCCGCCTGGGTGAAGAGGTGCGACATGTCGGAATCCTTCCGCAACGAATCCGATCCACGTCGGCGATTGTAGGCGAAGGGCGATGCCGCCGGCCAGCTGCCCATTATCGCCCCCGATCCCGGTCCTTATCCTCGTAAGCGCGAACGATTTGCTGCACCAACGGGTGCCGCACGATGTCGGATTCATCCAGATGGACGATGGCCAGCCGATCAATGTTTTTCAGCCGTTGAATGGCATCGATCATGCCGCTGCGGACGGTCTTGGGCAAGTCGATTTGCGTGACGTCGCCGGTCACGATGATCTTCGACTTGGTGCCCAAGCGCGTCAGGAACATCTTCATTTGCGGCACGGTTGTGTTCTGGCC
>JAOAAM010000076.1 GCA_026418875.1 Gemmataceae bacterium
CGCCACACCTCTTCGTCGGATACACCGTGCTGAAGGGGCAATCCATCGGACCACGATCGATACCGTTGCAATCATTGTTCGGAGTCGGCGTTGCTCCCCAGAGGGAACTCAGGCGGAAGTCATCCAGCCGATGCGGGCCGCCCTCGTCGCCCGCCAACGCCACGACCCCAACGCTCACCAACGTCCACACCCGTCGTTCCAACCTGACTCGTCCTCCGGATTGGGCGTCCGCCAACGTTCCCAGCCGACCCCTTCCCATCGCCCCTCACCCCGCCCCGCCGTGCGCTCACTGGCGAACTGGCTCCATTCCAACCCTTCAAAATCGCCCCGTCAAGGCCCCAGGGGCAAAAATTCGCACAACCATTCGCGTGTCTTCAACGACGGGCCGTGTTCGGATCACCGAAACTTTCTTCAGACTGGTTGGCGGGGACCACGGTCATGGCAAGCAGTGGTTTCTTGTTTGTCCGGCTGGGTCTGGTACAGTACCCGGGAACTGATGATCGAGGAACCGGAACAATGCTTGGAGTGACGTTGGACGCCCGGAGTTTTCTGGAGCGTGCGGGGCAAGAGTTGTTGCGCTTGAACCCGAGGGAGATCGAGGCCCTCGCGGATGCGATTTACGATTGCTACCGCTTGGGCCGAACCGTGTTCGTGATCGGCAACGGGGGCAGCGGATCGAATGCGTCGCATTTGTGCGAGGACTTGGGGAAGGGGACGCTGCGGCGCGAGGACTTTGACAACGACGAGAAACGGCGGCTGCGAATCCTCAGCCTGACCGACCACACGCCGTACATCTTGGCCTGGGCGAACGACGAGGGTTTTGAGCGAGTGTTTGTCGAGCAGTTGAAGAACCTGGCCGAGCCGGGTGATTTGCTCATCGCCATCAGCGGATCGGGAAACAGCCCGAACGTGTTGCGTGCGGTGGAGTGGGCCAGGCGACGTGGGTTGAAGACGTTTGGCTGCACCGGGTTTGACGGCGGCAAGCTGCGGGGACTGGCGGATCAATGTTTTCACGTCCCTTTAAATGACATGGGTCTGGTGGAGTCGCTGCATTTGACGGCGTTTCATTGGATTGTGGACGATCTGTATCGGCGGATCTCGCTGGAAGGCGAGGGCTCTAAGGCGGAGCGGTCCTCCCGCGCGAATTGATCGTTTCGAGTCCGGGGGTGGGTTCCATGCGGGCGGCGCTTTGGGCGGGGTGGATGTGCGTGGCGGTGGCGGGTTGTAGCCGGCCCGCGGCAGAGACGACAACTCCCGTTTCGCCGTCGCCGCCGACGACTGTGACCCGGGACCGTCCCGAGGGGCCGGTGATTTTATCGTCGTTGACCGGGCCTTCCACCCCGGCTGCGAACGAACCTGTCGCCCCCCCGAGCCGACAGCCCGAGGCCAGCCAAAGCCCAACTCCCGGGTTTGTTCACAAGGCCTGGCGGCAGGAGCAGCGGAGTTCTGTCCGAGCGGGCTTGGAGTGGCTGGCGGCGAGACACTGGAGCCGCGCACTAGAGCAATTCCAAGTGGCGCGGGACCTGCACTCTTCCGACTGGTTGCACACCCTGATCGAGCGATTGAAAGTGCTCATTGGGCGCGAGGCGGAGGCGGAACTCGTTGCTCGCGACATTCAGATCGTGCTGGAGGCAGGCCGACCTGCCGAGGCGAGCCGGTTGGCCAGCGAGGCGTTACGCGGCTTCAGCCACTTGCGAACGGCAGACCGGCTAGCGGTGCTGAAGCGGCAAGCCGATGCTTTGTTGTTGCTCCAGTCCCCGCCCGAGCAGAGGCAACAGCACCTCGAGCGGATGAAAGACGAATACAACCAGGCAGTCGCCGAGCAGAACCTCCGGGCCGCCTGGCTCGCCGTCGATGACTTGCTGGCTTGGACCGACGAACCCGAATGGCGGTCCAAGCATGAGACGACCACCGAACAATTCCGGCGTTACGAGAAGCTCCGGCACGCAGCGTTGACGGTGTGGCGGAACGAGGATCGCTTGAGCGAGGCCATCGCCCTGTTCGAGGAAGCGGCGTCGCTCTGGCCGAATCCCGAAATCCTGGCGGAATTGAATGACGCTCGATTGGCCCGCCGACGGCTCCAGGACGAATTTCTGGCCGTCGCCGATCTGATGGTCGTGGACAGAGTCGTCCCCCCGGAGGTTGGGTCTCTTCTTTCCGAGGAGTTAGCGCTCGCACTCCACCGCCGCCTCCAGGTTTTGAATCGTGCCGATTTTCAACGGCATCTCGACGAGGCAAACCTCCCCGACGACGCCTGGCACGATGAAACGCAGCGGCGCAAATTGATCGAAGCCATACCGCAACTGCGTTACTTGGTGTTTGGTGCGGTCACGCCGTGGGCAGGCACGACCTTGAAGGTGCAGACGGTGGACCTGTGGACGGGGTTGGTCGTGCAGACCGGCCAGGTGTCGGCGGCGACTTGGCGGGAGGTGTTGGCAAAGTTCGATGACTTGGCCGAGTCGATGTCGCAGACCGAAAACTACCTCGCTTCGGATCGGACCGCGGGCGAGACGGTGGTGGAACAAGCCAGCGGCGGTCCGCTCGATGACCTTCCCCCCCTCTTGGAACGGCTAGGGCAAGCTCCGAAACGGCGGGATCCCTTGGTGCCAGCGAGACTACGGGGGCCGTCTTGGGGCGTCATGACGCCGGCAGAGGTGGTCCAACGATTGGAACAATGGCCGAGCACCGTGTCGGGAGGCTCGGAAACGCCCCCTTCGACGGAGAATGCCGAACCGTCGCCGGAGTTGCGTCGTCGGGCTGCCCGGGTGGCGGTCGAGTTGGGCGACGACTTTCTCGGCCGGGGACATTTCCTCAGTGCCCGGCGGCAATACGACGCAGCCCTAACGCTGTGGCCCCAAGCGAAGCCGATACGGGAGCGGTGGGAGCTTTCCCAAATCCTGGTGCCCGACCCAGGGCAGGCACCGGGTGGTCGGAAGCGGGTCATCCTCATTCCCTTCGCCACGGCCGCGAACTCACGCTCGGAGGCAACACCGTTGGGTCGTTGGGTGGCCGACTTCTTCGGATGTTATCTCGGTCCGGAGTGGGACATTGTTCACACTGAGGAGCTGTCTTACTGGATGGGCCGTCTGGGACTGACCATCAGCGACCTGCTGACCGACAGCGCGTCCCGGGCCTGCCTGGCGCAGGCTCTCCAAGCTCGATACTACTTGTGGGGCAGCGTCGTTCGGAGGAATCAGATCGACGTCCGGACTTACCTGATGGACGCCATGACTGGCGAGTTCGTCGCAGGATCGCGGATCGCGGGCCGGGACACGACCGAGGTCAAGAATCGACTGGCCGAACTGGCATGGATGCTCACGCTCAGCCCGGACGAGCGCCGACGCGCCGAAATGACCAACGGTCAATGGGCGTGGCTGCGAATGGAGATCGAACAAAGTCGGGACCGCGACCGGGATATGGACCGAGTTTTGAGATTGGCTGAGACCGGCTTGAAACTCCGCCCCCATAGCGTGGAGATGCGTCTGACATGGTGGACGACGAAAACGGTCCGCGACCATTCGCAAATGGAGTATCAGCGCCTCACCGATGAAGAACGGTTCGAGAAGCTAAGCGAGCGCAGCCGGCAATGGCAAGTGGCTGCGGCCCGACGCAGTGAGGAGGCGCGACGAAAAGCCGAGCGGGAGACTCGTCGTCACAATCCACCCCAGACACTGGCAGAGCGCGAGCTTTGGCCGCGAGCCGCAAAAGAGCGGAGGCGGCAGGCCGCGGCGGCGGCGCGGGCCGGCCGAGACCTTTCCGCGGTGGGCTTGCTGGAGTCGGCAGTGGCCCTCACACCCGACGACGCCGAGACGCTCCGTGAATGGGCACAAGCTCGCGCTGCCCTGGAGATAGCCCGAATTCAACAGATCGAGGGCGAACAAAAACAGCGATCCGTGGAACGACAACGCCGGGATCAGGCACGCCAGCAGGAACGGTTTGCGAGAATCGACGAGGAATGGAAACCAATCCTAGCCGCGGCGACGTCGCGCCAGAACCAGATGACGCAAGAGGACCGCCGCCACGCCAATCAATGGCTGAATCGAGCGCGTCAGGAGGCGGAGCAGAAGCGCTACGCCGACGCCATCCGCGCCGCCGGAATCGCCCAACTGCATCATCCCGCAGACGAGATCGACACGCTCCGCCGCCAATGGATTCGAGATTACAACACTTCGTTATCGAAGCAGCCGCCTTCGACCGGCTCGCCCTCCTCGCCCGACGATCCCAGCACCACGAGCGCCGCCTTCGACCAGCGCTTGACCCGAATTCGCCAAGACCTGGAGAGCCGTTTGGACCAGGGCGAAGATCTGCTGCGGCAGGGGCGCTGGACCGAGGCGGAGGCCGCGTTCCTCAAAGCGGAGTCGATCCAACCAACCGCCCGTGGGTTCAGTGGCCAGCGACAAGCTCGCCGACGAATCCGCCTTGAGGCCGAGGCCGCGGCTGCGAAGGCGCACGCTGCGGAGGAGCAGCAACGCCGTGAGCAAGCGTTCCGGCAATGCGTTGAAGATGCGGAGAAAGCCCGATCGGCCGGCGACGAAGAGCTAGCGGCGACCCTCTACCAGCAAGCCCTCCAACATCAACCCGGTGATGCGGACTGCTGGCTCGCTTGGGGCCAAGCGGATCTCCGCCGTTGGCAGGCGCGGTTGCGAAAGTACGGCGAAGAGCAGGACCGCTACGATGCGGAAGCCTTCCGCGCCCTCCTCTCCAGCGCGAAAGCATACTCCCAGTCGGGCAAGTGGTTTGCCGCCGCCGTGACCGTCGAGCGGGCGTTGGGACTTCGACCCGGCGACCCCGAAGCCCA